>JAMOVZ010000498.1 GCA_027061865.1 Desulfobacterales bacterium | reverse complement strand
CCAATTCTCACTGAGAATCCCGGTCCCTAACAAGATTTAAGGGCTGATAAAAGCGTTTAGGGACTGGATTTGTGAAAGACCAAGGCTCAGTGCCCGGGACTGGAGATATATACCACCGAGGGGGTTGACTTGGCAACAGGAAGCCTCATGGCCCTACGGGCCCTTTTTGGCATGGCCCAGGAACTTTTCAAGCTGCCTTTCATAGTAATCACGGCCATCTTCAGGGGCGAGCGATAACGCCTCCTTTTCCGTCTCAATGGCTTGTGCCACCATTCCATTTGCAAAATATGCCTCGGCAAGGGTGTCCAGAAACACCGGGGTCCTTTGGATCCGTACTGCCTGTTGAGCCAGCCTGAGGGCCCGCCTTGCATCCCTCAATTCCTCTGGGGCCTCGACGGCCAACAGCCAGGCCAGATTATTCAGCGCTACGGGATGGTTGGGGGCTATTTCAAGCAGCCTTTCATAGGTACTCATGGCATCATGGAACCTGTGTCGGCGATGCTGAATCATGGCAAGGGCAACAAGCAGATCAACATCGTCCGGTTCCTCTTGAAGCCTTTGCTCAATCACCTTTGTCAAGAATTGGTCTGCGGCACCCCTTTTAATCCCGCTGAAATTTACGAACCATCCAACCCCTGTCAAAAGGCTCAAAAATATTAGTATTAACACGGCGAGGAACAAGTTGTGCCGTCTGCGCAATGAGGGGTCATGTTCCGCCCTCTGAAGGGCCTCCACCCTTTGCTTGATGCTGAAGTGGTGCCAACTGGGCATATCACGAATCTTGCCGCTCAAAAAGGCGATCTTCTCCAGGGCGTTAATGGTATACCGCGCCGTGCCCATGACAAAGGCCGAATAAAGATCGGCCTGCCTTTCGAAGTGGCGCATGAAAAATCCCATTACAAACCTGAAGTAAATGATCAAGGTGGCAAGCATTGGCACACTAAGTGTCAGGTAAAGGGTGTTCATCTGCCCTGGCTTTGGATCCACCAGGACCTTTAGAAAGTATGGATGGGCAGCGATGGCATAGAAAAAGAAGTCTAAAAGCCCGTAGGAAATGACTACAAAGCCTGCGAAAAACAAGATATAAAAAAGGAGATGCTTGTATTTTGCATGGGCCATTTCGTGGGCTAGCACTGCCTTTAACTCCTCAATGGTCAACATATCTAAAAGGGCATCAGTCACCAGGATATACCTGAATCTCGCGACAATGCCCATAATGCCAGCAGTAAGGGCCTTTCCCTCAAATACGGGCCACCTCAACACCGCGCGGTATTTGAGCCCGTGGCTCTCTAAGAACTCTTTTATTGCCTCGGCCTTGGGACCCGGAGGAAGGGGCTTGCAGCGCCACCACTTTTGTATCCACTTGGGCATAAAGGTCATGAGTATCAACATGAAAGAGGTAAAGTAGATTAATTGACCATGCCCTGTCTCTAGAAAGGTTTTGAGGTTAGGAAATGGTAAGGCCTCAATGATGTCTGATGTGACCGATAAGGCAATCCATGGGAATAGCACAGGGAAGTGGAATTGGATTTGATACCAAATGTACGAGCGCCTGGAAAAGCGTGCGCCAAATATTTCACGGTAACTGGGATACGCCAAGGCCCATATTATGCCCAAATACAGGAAAAAGATGCTGACCGCCACAACCCCCTGAAACAAGGAGAGCTTACCGAGAAAGGGCACCATTTCCACCCAGTACTTGAGATTCAGGAAAAAGCTATCAAGAAAGAATAAGGCCACTGCCATGATAGATAATTTGGTGACAGTGGCATGATACTGTCTCGTCACCTCGCCCTCTGAGGCGGTATCAAAGGACAAGGCCCGCTCGATCCTCTTGAACCACATACGGCCAACCAAGGCCAATAGGATGCACCCGGCCGAAAAGATGGAAAAGGCATCGGCAAGTGTTATTGGAGAAGGGTGTTCCGGATAGCTAAGGCTAAAGACGAGGAGGACAACTATGAAATAGATAACAGCATTGAACATCTTGCCGCCGAATATTAATTCCCTTTAGTCCCTTTTCAAAAGGGAGCAGGGGGATTCATTCGTGAAGGGATCATGGGGATTCCTTGTGGAAATGCAAATCTATTTGACCTGGAGCAAGTGCGGTATCGGCCTCTATGTGTATATCCACTCCATAGCGGCCTTCCAGTTGCGCCAGCTCCTTTCTCTTCTTATTCTGTAAATAAGTTGCAACATCAAGGGGGAGCTTGCAGGTAACCCTTTCGACCCCCTTGTTGGAAACCCCTACTGAAATCCGCCGAAGCACCGAGATCGAAGCGGCCTCCACAGATTGGACCAGGCCTCTTCCCAGGCAATGGGGGCAAGTCTCGTAACGCCTGGATTCGATTGGAGGCCTAAGCCGCTCCCTGGTGAGTTCCAGGAGGCCAAACTTGGAAATGTGTGTCATGTCAATCTTGGCCCTGTCCTTCCGCACTTCCTCACGCAACACTTTTTCCACCTGCCGGATATGGCCCCTGTCCTTCATGTCAATAAAATCCACCACAATTAGCCCGCCCATATCCCTCAGCCGGATCTGCCTTGCAATCTCACGGGCTGCCTCCATATTTGTGCGGAAGGCCATGGTCTCCAAATCTTTGCCAAGCATTCCTTTGCCTGAATTCACATCAATGGAGATTAGGGCCTCGGTGGGATTTATCACAATATACCCACCTGACTTGAGGTTCACATGGTTGCTGAAGATGGTCTCTATCTGGGATTCGATATCATACTTGTCAAATATGGGTAGCGGATCCTTGTAAAGCCGCACCCTCCTCTGATAACGGGGAGAGATGATCTTCATATAGGCCCGGACCTTTGCATAGGTCTCTTTGTCGTCCACCAGGATCTCCGTTATCTCAGGGGTAAAATAATCCCTCAGCGCCCTTAGACATACGTCCTGTTCCTGATGGATGAGGGTGAGCGGGGGGGAACTCTCCACCCTCTTCTTTATGTCGTTCCACATCCTCAGCAGCCGGTTGAGATCTTTTGAGAGTTCCCGTTTTTTCTGCCCAAGGGCAGCTGTCCTCACTATATAACCGATGCCCTGAGGGAGCTTCAGCTGGCTCATTATTGATTTCAAGCGCTCCCTCTCCTTTTCGTCCTGAATCTTCTTTGAAATTCCGCCACTGGGCCTCCCTGGAGTGAGCACCAAGAACCTGCTTGCAAGGGATATATATGTAGTTAGATGCGCCCCTTTTCTCCCTGGCATCTCTTTCGTGATTTGGACCAGCACCTCTTGGCCCTTTTTAACCAGCTTTTCTATGGGCGGGGGCTTGTCACCCTTGAGGGCCGTGGTCCTGCTGAAGTATTCAGGGTGTATCTCAGAGGCGGAGAGAAAGCCGTTCTTTTCAAGGCCAATGTTTACAAAACAGGCCTGGAGGCTCGGCTCTACCTTCTCAATGATGCCTTTGTAAATGTTCCCTGTTTTGTCTTCTCCAGTGGAGGTCTCTATGAAGAATTCTTCCAGGAGGCCATCCTTTACGACTGCAACCCTGAACTCCTCTTGTTCAACTGCATTTATAAGCATCTTTGTGGGCATTGAGTCTCGCTTTCTCGCCTGGAGGCCTTTTCAAATCCTCGGCCCCCACTTTTTGGGGATTTAGGCCCTTTCATTGCTCCCAAAGGTTGCGGCCGTGCCTGCGGAAGTGCTGATGAGCCTGATACATGAAGGTGCGGATTGCCGCCTCCCTTCCCGGTTGAAAACTGTCATCATAAGGTGTGTCAAGGTAAGGGACGCCCAGCTTGTTCATAAGGGGTTTCACGATTGCGGTGGTGGCAGTACTGGGCATGCAGGTAAAGGGATAGACATTTACAACGCCATTGAATCCATGATGAGCATACTCGAGAATGCCGGCGATGCTCAGACAAGCCTCTGTACCCACATCAAAGGTGAACAGGTCCTCACGTTTCAACACCTTTTCCAATTGGGCAACCTTGTGGTCTTCAGGGATGTTTAAGAACTTCCTGACACGCTCGTAAACCTTTTTCTGCTTGCCTTGCTGGTAGAAGAGATCAACCCCGTAGCCCAGGATCTTCTTGATGTCTTCCCGCATCTCCTTGAATCTGGCTTGTTTGAGGTGCAGCCTGAAGGCATTCCTTGCATCCCTCAATCTGTCATAGGTCGTATAATTCACCCACTCAGCTATGGAGGCATTCACCACTTCTGCCCCGTGCTTTTCAAGCAACCCAATGAGGTTCTGGTTGGCCTGTTCATGGGTCCTGAGGTAGATCTCGCCAACGATCCCGATAAGAGGCTTTGGAGGGATGGAAGGATCTATCAGTTCCTTGGCCTCTGCAACGATCTCATCCAGCTCCTCCAGGATCTTGTCAAAGTCCAATTGGGCGCCATAGTCCTCAAAGGCCTTCTCCATGCGCCCTGTGGCCTGTTCAATAAATTCATCTGTGATGCCTTTCTCCTTTTCGTAAGGCCTCACCCTCCAGAGCAGTCTGTCCAGGATATC
>JAMOVZ010000497.1 GCA_027061865.1 Desulfobacterales bacterium | reverse complement strand
GTGGATCCCCGTCATACCTTACGGATTGCCACTCTCCTCCAGTATAAAGCTGAAAAACAGGAGGAGAGTTTATTGAAAATTTAATTGCATAATCGTATGTTCCATCAGAATTAATATCCAATGCAAAATCCCCCGGATCAAAATGATCATTATCTCCCCAATCTCTACCGTTTACGACATCAAATCCGGTTTGAAGTCCGAAAAACACTGTGGTGGGAGTGACAATTAGACCTAGATACTCTACATCATAATATTGGCCTCCCCAGCCAGGGCCTACCTGTGTATTGAGAGTCCCTGAAGCATTATCTTCTTCTGCATAATAACCAGCCCACTCGATGAGGCCGAATACCCCATCAATTACGGGCAATGCAAAGGCGTTCCCGGAAAGCGAGAATAGAAAAACTGATAAAAGCAATAGCAATGTCCATTTTTTCATAACCTTTGTCCTCCTGTCTGATTCCACCCAGTCTGGGTGGAGCTAGCTTCTCGTCACAATGTTTGTTGCCATTCTTTATGAGCAAGGGGCATGCCCAAAGGAGGACTTTGGCAATGAAAAAAGAAGTGCCTTAATTTCTTGTCTTTTCAGTAAGTTACATCATATCCAAGAAACAATGAAGATTATTTGATTGCCGCAAGCAAAGGAATGCGTAAAAGATTGCCAACTCAAGTATGTAATTTTTTACCAAGATGGTAATAGGTTTCACAGATGGTAAGGCTTTGGTCCGCTGCCAGACAATTCCTTCCTGAATAGGAAAAATTCACCTCCAGTACATTCCTCTTTCCTCGCTTTACAACCAAGTAGCTGCTGAGGGCTTGTATTGTGAGTGCATAACATATGGGAGGCAGGAGGACACAAAGCACCAGGATTTTATATGGAATATTTTTCATTACAAAAGCTTAACCCCAAGGATGGAGTGCTCCTTGCTGACTCAGGTTCATCCCCTTTACCCCGCTAGGAGCCAGCCACAGCCTTCTGGATCTCCTCCAAGGTCCTCTTGGCCTCGTCTGCTCCCTCAAAATCAGGACTCAATTCAAGGGCCTTTTTAAGGTATTGCATGGCCTTTTTGGGCTGATTGTTTTTAGCAAGTGCCATGCCCAAGTGATAATTAATCACTGGATGATTGGGCAGCTTTTCCACCGCATCAGTGAGCTCTGAAATTGCATTCAGGTAACTCCCCTTCAGGTAATAGATCCAGCCCAAGGTGTCCATTACCCCCACATTTTCAGGCATTTTCTCCTTTGCCCGCTGTGCAAGGCCCAGGGCCTCGTCGATGTTCCCGCCGGTGGTGGCCAAAAGCCAAGCAAGATTATTCGCCGCAGGGGCAAAGTCACTCCTTATCTCCAGGACTTTTCTGTAATACTCAATCGCCTTGGTCGTCTCCCCCTTACTTTGATGTATGGAGGCAAGGGCCATGAGCCCAGGCAGGAAGCCGGGCCTTTTTTCAACCATCTTATTGAATTCAGCAATGGCCCGCTCCACCTCACCCTTGGCTAGATAAGCCTTACCCAAGGCCCCATATGCCACAACTGCATTGGGGTTATACTCAATGGCTTTCCTGTAGTGAGAAATGGCACTATCCACGGAGCGCCCCGCCATCTCAATGTCGCCCTGGAGGAACTCAATTAAGGACAAGGCAGCCTTGTTGTCTCCCACCCTTTTCTTATGGCCTTCACAAAAGGCAATGGCCTTGCTGAATTTTCGCTCCCTCAGGCAGATCCCAACCAGGTGGCTCAAGGCATCGGCCTGAAATGGGTTTATTTCAAGAGCCTTTTTGAACATCTCAATGGCTTTATTCTTGTCCTTCTCCAGCAAGTAAAGGACACCAAGCTTCACGTAAGCAGGAGAGAATTTGGGAGCTTGGGAAAGAATACGCTGGTAGGTTTTCTTTGCACCTTCCAGGTCTTTTTCCATTACTCTGAGGGCTGCATCAAGCATGAGCGCCCTCAGGTCTCTGGGTGCGGCTCTTAACACCTCGTCTAATTCCTTGCGGGCCAGTTCCTTATCCCTTGCCTTGAGGTAAAGCTCTGCCAGCATCAGCCTGGCGCGAAGCAGCCTGGGATTCAGTTCAATGGCCCTGAGGGCCGCCTGTTTTGCTAACTCGGCCTGCCCCTGCCCGAGTCTAGCAACTGCCATGAAGTAATACCCTTGAGCAAACTTCGGCTTTTCCCGTATAACCATCTGGAATTTGTCTACGGCATCAGAAAATCGGCGTTCAGCCAAAAGAATTCTACCTTTCAAAAAATTGGCCACAATGTGGCCAGGGTCTTTTTCCAAGACCTTGTCAACCACCTGTCCGGCAAGCTCAGTTTTCCCGAAATCCAAGTGGAGTTGGGCAAGGGTTACTTGCAGGTTAAGGTTCCCTGGTTTCTTGTCCAAGGCCTTTTGCATCTGAACAACAGCCTTGTCATACTCTTTCTGGCGGGCATAGAACTCGGCCAAATTGACCAGAGGACCCGCGTCATCTGAAGGAGCCTTGGCCACGGCCTTTAGGTATTGCTTTTCAGCCAGGTCAGCCTTGCCCCTGGCTTCATAGAAACCAGCCAAGAAATAGAGCCTCCGGTAATCGGAGGGAGCGGCCGCCACCATCTTCTTTAAGATCCCTTCGACCTTATCCCAGTTCCCATTTCTCCTGTATAGCTGAGAGAGCTCCAGGTATGGTGCCCGGGATGAGGGCTTAAGCTCAATTGCCTTTTTATATGCCTTTTCTGCTGCTTCAAAATCTCCCTTCAAAAGGCTGACCCGTGCCAATGACAAAAAGGCACGAAAACTATCCGGCTCAATGGAAAGCACACGTTTCAGGATCTCAACGGCAGAATCCAGGTCCTTCTCTTGGACCTTGACCGATGAGAGCAACATTAGGGCATCGATGTTGCTGGGGTCCTTTTGGAGGACCTGGTTTGCCATCTTTTTTGCCTCATCCTTTTTTCTTCCAAGCAAATAGATTTGACCTAATCTTATTTGCGCCTCGATGTTCTGAGGGTTAAGGGAGGCGGCTCTGCGGAAGGCCTGAAATGCTTCCCTGCCCTGGTTCACCTTTAGGTAAGCCTCCCCCAACTCATAAAAAGCCTTGTCATTTTCCGGGTTTAGCTGAACAACGTTTCTCAACTCTATTATGGCCTTCTTATATTCCTGGGCCTCAAGGTACTGCGCTGCCTTTTTTAAGTGCTTGGCTTCCTTCTCCTCTTTGCTTGCACAGGAAACCCCGATAAAGAGAAGACACAAGCTCAAGACAAAAATCCAATATGAAGACTTCTTGCTAGAATGGCCTGCTGACATAGCCCAACTCCTTTCCCTACAGTGGTCGCACCGGCTTTAGTGGATGAAATTATTATAGCCTATATTAAAAAGAAAAAGGGATAAAGCCTAAAGGTTCAATGTTAGGGGGCTTGTAAAGGCGAACATTGCCGAGCCCATTTAATGATATTGACAATGCAATGAATGGCTGATATTATATGTATTGTTGATGGGGCTGTAGCTCAGCTGGGAGAGCGCATGACTGGCAGTCATGAGGTCGGCGGTTCGATCCCGCTCAGCTCCACCAACTTTCTTTGGAGACAAGGATTGGCCTTTTTGGCTAATCCTTTTTTATTTTCCCCAGCCAATAATTCCATGCCTTAGTTTGCTACAACTAAAATATTGGCCTTGCTTCTTTGGGGATAACTTGTGAGGTGAATCTTGGGAAATTCGAAGAGTAAGGTAAGGATGGTCAGGCGGCTAGCCTTCTTTCAAGCTCGCCAAGCCTTCTTTCAAACTCGGCAAGCTTTGTTTGAAGCTGGGCATGCTCCTCTCTTCGCACTATGACTTCATATAACCTATCGATTCGTCT
>JAMOVZ010000496.1 GCA_027061865.1 Desulfobacterales bacterium | reverse complement strand
TGCCTTTTAATGGAGATCCTGGCTCATATTCCATCAACAAGAGCGGAATGGAGCCGCCCAAGAAGGGGCCCTAGGAGAGGGGGCCTTTGAAGTCCGCAAGACACCCGTTTTCTTAACTATATTCTCGGAGCCATTGCCTCAAGGTGGGAGGAGGAGGCACAAGCCCCATGGACTTCAGATGGCCGTTTATCACCAAGGCAGGAAGCGCAAAGGCCTTGTATTTTCTTATTTCCTCTGGGTCCCTTACATGATCAATACTGGCCTTGATGCCTAGCTCGCTGCAGATCTGTATCAAGCTCTGCTCAAGCCCGTCGCACTGTGGACAACCTGTCCCCAAGACTTTTATCTCCAAGTTATCAGAGGTTTCTTCCTTGACCGGTAGGCCCACAAACTTCTTGAACTCCCTTAAAAACGCCTTCGCGTATGCGTCCTTGGCCTTGGGCGGTATATAGTTTTTCTTGCTCAAAGTCAAAAAGAGTTCATCGGCCAATGCCTCGTCGCTCATGCCATGGTAATTTTCAGCAAGTTTTTCAAAGGCTTGTTTCAGCCCAACAATCCCAACCCTGTTTCCATCCACAACCACATGCCTTACTCTTTCGTCTTCCATAGTGTTTCCTTGCAGGTTTTTCATTTCAGGCCTCCAGCTTTCTTACCCATATGAAAGGCCCTTCCTACCACCTCGCCTAGCCTGTGATATGTCCTCACCTTAGGCGAGTAAATTAAGGGATCAATCTTTTCTGGGTCAGGCTGCCCATCCACCAAGCACTCCTCTGAAATATAGGATTCAACAATTTCCCCTATCACCAAGACATGGCTTCCCACCTCCAATTTGTGAAGTACCTTGCATTCCAGGTTAACGGGGCAGTCTTTTATCATTGGTATATCTTTATCGCTGCCGTGAAACAGCTCAAACATATCAGACTTATCCTCGCTTCGGCCTGAGTAGATGCCGCAGTAGTCAACTCTTGCGGCCATGGAGCTGGAAGGGACATTTATGGAAAATGCGCCTGTCTCAAAAATTCCTTCGAGAGTATATCTTTTCTTGTACAAGGCCACAGCCACTGCCGGGGGCTTGTGCGAGGCAATGGAGCACCAGGCAGCTGTCATGAAGTTTGGATTCCCTCTCACCACAGCTCCCACCAGCACGGCAGGCATGGGGTAGAGCAGGGTTTGCCGCCCAAATTTCACCTTCATCTATCCACCTCCTGGCCAACATTAAAATAACCACATATTTACCATATGTTCTACTATCAGTAAAAAGGTCAAAAAAGTCTTGACAAACAAAAATTACCATTTAGAATGTTAGCCCAGCCTAACAAAATAAGGAGGACCATATATTGGAGGGTGTCATACTAAGTGCAAGCCTTGAAGATTATCTGGAAATAATTTTCCACCTGCAAGCAGAGAGCAAGGTTGCAAGGGTCAAGGACATTGCCAAAAGAATGAGGGTTAAGGCATCTTCTGTGACCGGTGCACTCCGCTCTTTGGCAAAAAATGGGCTCGTCAATTATACACCATACGGTTTAATCACGCTTACCCCAAAGGGTGAGGCATTGGCAAAAGATGTTGTTAGAAGGCATGAGGCCTTAAGGGATTTTTTTGTCAATGTGCTCTCAATCTCTGAGAAGCAAGCAGATGAGGCCGCCTGCCGAATGGAGCACGCAATTCCTAAGCCTGTGCTGGAGCGTTTAATCCAGTTCGCGGAATTTGTGGAACTTTGTCCAAGAGGGGGATCCAAGTGGATAGCAGGTTTCCAGCATTATTGTATGCAGGGCAATACCCTTGATGATTGTGAAAAGTGTACCTCAGTAGTATTGGAAGACATAAAAAAACGGAAAAGAGGAGGTAAAAAAGGGATGCAGGTTCTTAGCTTGAATAATCTCAGGCCTGGCCAAAAAGGTAAGGTGGTCAAAATTAAAAGCGGGAGTCCAGTAAGCAGGCGTATTGCTGAAATGGGGGTTACCACAGGGACCCTGGTAGAGGTTGAAAAGATTGCGCCCATGGGAGATCCCGTGGATGTGAAAGTTAAGGGATATCACCTGTCATTAAGAAAAGAGGAGGCCAAAGACATCCATGTTGAGCTTATCTGAAGACAAACGCAATTTTGATGGAATGCAAACCATTCCCCTTTCCAATTTGGCCAAAGGCCGGCGAGTTAAATTGGTGGCAGTGAATTCTGGCCGTAAGCTGAAATCACATTTGTATTCCCTGGGGCTAAGGCCAGGGGCCACAATAGAGGTCATCGGCAAGTGTGGTAACGGCCCTTTGATCCTGAGAATAAATGACAGCAAAATCATGCTCGGAAAAGGTATGGCAAGGAAAATAATGGTGGGCTGATTTTTTTTGCAATAGAAGTTAGGCAAGCCTAATTGATTTAAGTAAGAAAAACTATTAATCCAGGGGGAGGCATTAATGTTATGAAAACTGAAATTACAGTAGCCCTTACAGGCAATCCCAATTCAGGGAAGACAACAATATTTAATGCCATCACAGGGGCAAGGCAGCATGTGGGAAACTATCCTGGTGTGACAGTAGAGCGCAAGGAGGGCTACCGTGTCCATAATGGCGTAAAGTTGAAATTAGTAGATCTGCCTGGAACTTATAGC
>JAMOVZ010000495.1 GCA_027061865.1 Desulfobacterales bacterium | reverse complement strand
TCAGAGGACGAAGTGGTGGCCAGGAACTTCCTCATTGAGCAAAAGCCCGATGTGGTGGTCCATGTGCTTGACTCATCTAATCTTGAAAGGAATTTGTATCTTACAGTTCAGCTTAAGGAGCTAGATGTGCCTCTAGTGCTTGACTTTAACATGGCCGACATGGCTCAGTCCAATGGATATGATTTTGACAAGGAAAAACTGAGTTCGTTCTTCGGGGCGCCTATTGTTGAGACAATCGGACACAAGGGAAAGGGGATTAAAGAATTACTGGATGCAGTGGTAGCTGTTGGCACTGGAGAGTTTAAACCTAATCCTTTGCATATTTCTTATGGCGAAGTCATAGACAGGGAACTGGAGAGGGTTAGGAACCTCGTCGAAAAACAGAGGATACTTAATGGCAAATACGACCCTCGCTGGGTTGCCTTGAAACTCCTTGAAGGTGATGAGGATATCCTGGCAAAGGCAGGTTCTGCTGGTATCATGGAACAGGTCAAAGAGTCTGCACGCCTTATTGAGAGATCAGTGGGAGAGCCTCCTGAGACGGCCATAGCTGCTGCCCGGTATGGGTTTATTTCCGGTGCTTGCCGCGATGCGGTGAGATCAACTTTAGAGGTGCGACACACGGTTTCCGACAAGATCGACTCAGTACTCACTAACAGGGTTCTGGGACTGCCCATTTTTCTCGGGCTCATGTATCTGGTCTTTCAACTGACTTTCACCTTGGGTGACCCGCCTATGGGGTGGATTGAAGCCTTTTTCGAAAAACTGGGGGGAGCAGTGGCAGGATTGTGGCCAGCGGGCTCTGAGAGCTTACTCAAATCCCTGGTTATCGACGGCGTTATTGGAGGAGTAGGAGGGGTCATAGTGTTTCTCCCCAATATCATATTGCTGTTTCTGGCTATTTCTATATTGGAGGATTCCGGGTATATGGCGAGGGCCGCATTCATCATGGACCGAATCATGCACAAAATAGGTCTTCATGGAAAGAGCTTTATCCCGCTTCTATTAGGATTCGGGTGCACCATTCCTGCAATTATGGCTACCAGGACCCTGGAGAACAAGCGCGATCGCTTGGTAACAATCCTGATTGCCCCACTTATGAGCTGCGGGGCCAGATTACCTATCTATGCCCTTATCATTCCAGCATTTTTCCCACAGGTATGGCACGGAAGGATGCTTTGGATCATCTACATGATCGGTATAGGATTGGCCATTGCAAGTGCCAAGTTGCTCAGAAGCACTGTTTTCAAGGGAGAAGCTGTTCCTTTTGTGATGGAACTCCCTCCATATCGATTCCCCACCATAAAAGGGATCTTTATCCACATGTGGGAGCGCTCTTGGCTGTATTTAAAGAAAGCAGGGACCATAATCCTGGCTGTGTCCATTATGCTTTGGGCCATGACCACATTCCCCAGCCTGCCTGATGAGCAGAAGGCCGTGTTTGAGGCCGAGAGGCAAAAAATTTTAAACGCCGGTGTGGCTGAGGAGCGGAAGGCTGAGCTTTTAGAAGAGGTGGACAACAGGGAGGCAGAGGCAGCTCTCAGGTATAGCATTGCTGGCCGTGTGGGAAGCGCAATGTCTCCGATCCTCAAACCCATGGGCTTTGACTGGAAAATAGGGACCGCGCTAATTGGGGCCTTTGCAGCCAAAGAAGTGTTTGTAGCGCAAATGGGGATCGTCTATTCCGTTGGAGAGGCAGACGAAGAATCAGAATCTTTAAGACAAAAGCTGAGAAAAGAGTATAGTCCTTTGGTGGCCTTTTGCATTATGCTCTTCTGCCTTATAAGTGCCCCTTGCATGGCTACCATAGCCGTGACGAGAAGGGAGACCAATTCTTGGAAATGGGCCATGATCCAGCTTGTGGGCCTCACATTATTG
>JAMOVZ010000494.1 GCA_027061865.1 Desulfobacterales bacterium | reverse complement strand
AATTTAAGATTAAAGGTTGACAAATATATATAAAAGTGTTTTTCTTATGCCGCCTGGCTCAACACTCTCACCTAATATACTAGCCCAACAGGAGGAGGCGGTGGGTCGTAACCTTGTAAGGCAAATCAGGGAAGAAAATCTCATGAGCAAGGCCGAGCTTGCTCGCAAGGCAGGTGTTTCTCCCCTTACCATAGACAGGGTGGAGAAGGGGATGAGCTGCCGCATGGAGACAAAACGCAAGATCATCCTGGCCCTTGGATATAAGCTCTCGGACAAAGACAAAATCTTTCCAGAAGATTGATTACGGTTCGTCTATGGCTATTCCTAAAAAGAATCAACTGGTAGGTTTGGATATTGGCTCCCATTCGGTAAAGCTGGTGGAAATAGACCACAGCAAGAAAGGGATGATTCTCAAGAGCTTTGGCATGATCGGACTCCCCCCGGATGCCATAGCTGAGGGAAGCATTAGGGAGCCAGACGTGGTGGCCTCCGCCATCAAGACCCTTTATAAGAACCTCAAGGTGCGCAACAAGAATGTAGCTACCTCGATTTCCGGCTATTCAGTTATCGTGAAAAAGATCGAGGTGGGAGAGCGCGAGGAGCCAGAGCTGGAAAAAACAATTCACGAAGAAGCCGAACAGTACATTCCCTTTGATATCAATGACGTGAACTTGGACTATGAGGTCTTGCCCACTCCAGAGCCCTCCTCAGAACAAGAGAAAAGCCCGAAACCGAAATATAGAGAGGTTATGTTGGTTGCGGCCAAAAAAGACATGGTGAACGAGTATGTGGCCCTGCTCGAAATGGCTGGCTTGAATGCCATGATCATGGATGTTGACGCCTTTGCCGTGCAGAATGCCTTTGAAATCAGCGCTCCTGAACCCCAAGGCTGCTATGCCTTGGTGACCATAGGTGCCGAAGAGCTCGGCATAAACGCTATCAAAGACGGAGTCTCCATGTTCACTCGGGATTCCTCTTATGGCGGAAAACAGATCACCGAGGCCATCATGAATGAACTAAAGATCAGCTTTGAAGAAGCAGAGAAAGTAAAGCTTGGGGGCACAAAGCTGGACGACAAAGAAAAGGCTGCTTTAGAGGAGATATTTACTTCTATTGTGACAAGTTGGGTCCAGGAGATAAAGAGGGCACTGGATTTTCTCTCTACCACATATCCTGATGCCACCATAGAAAAAGTATATGTGGGAGGTGGGTCCTGCAGGATCCCAGGATTCCAGAAATACCTGGAATTGGAGACCGGTATCCCCGTAGAGGAGATGAACCCCTTTGCCAACCTAATAATCAATGAAAAGACATTTGACCCCAAATACCTTGGATATGCTGCACCCCAGGCCGCTGTGGCAGTTGGGCTAGCCCTTAGGAGCATTGGTGACAAATGATAAGAATAAATCTTCTTCCATTCAGAGAGGTCAGAAAGAAGGAAAATATCCGGCGCCAGCTCAGTATCTTTCTTCTGAGCGTCGTTCTTCTCATCTGCGCGATGATCTATTTTTATATAATGCTCAATAACAAGGTGGAAGCATTAGAGGCGCAAAGGGAAGGGATAAAAAAGGAGCTGGCAAAATACCGAGACACCACCAAGAAGCTCAAAGAAATAAAAAAGAAGATTAACGAGATGCGGACCAAGTTGGAGGTGATCCGCACGCTGGAGCGGAATAAGCAGGGGCCGGTGAGATTGCTGGACGAGATAGCCATGGCAGTGCCAAAGGACAAGTTATGGCTGAACTCACTGAAGGAGACCAAGGGAATATTGGTACTGGAAGGGACTGCCATGGATAATGAGACCGTTGCCTTTTTCATGACGGCCTTAGAGAGACAGCCCCATATAAAGAGCGTGGATCTCAAGATGGCAAAGCTCAGGAGGCTGAAAAAATATAAGCTGGACCTTACAGACTTTAAACTGGAATGTAAGACCTATTTATACAAGGAAAAAAAGCCCAAAAAGGCAAAGGGAAAAGGCAAGAAAAGAAGAAGGCGGTAATTACATCCCAGCAGAAGAAGGACCATATCTATGGAACAGGGCGGCATATACGAAAAGATTGAAAAGATAAAGATGCCTTACAGGCTCCTTATCTGGCTCGGGACCTTGGTGATCTTGGCAGGGGTATTTGCTTGGCTTGTTGTGATGCCCAAAAGAGATGCCATTGAGCGGCTTGAAAAGGATATCTCAAAGCTCCAAAGGCAATTGACCCAGGCAAAGCTTCGGGCAAAAAACCTTAAGAAATTCGAGGCGGAATTAAAGCAAGTAAACGCCCAGTTTCAAGAGGCATTGAAGCTGCTCCCCGACAAAAAGGAGATTCCCACCCTCCTTACTACCATAACCAGGCTGGGCACCGAGTCCAATCTCACATTCATCCGCTTCAGTCCTAAACGAGAGCGTGCCAAAGACTTCTATATGGAAATCCCTGTGGACATAGAAGTGCGGGGAAAGTACCATGACGTGGCGGTGTTTTTTGACAAGGTAGGTAGAATGGAGAGGATAGTAAATATCCTTGATGTGTCCATGAGGCCGGTAAAGAAATACTCCAACATATTAAATACGAAATGTGTGGCAGTTACTTACCGTTTCAAAGGGATCGGAGATGAAAAAGCTTCCAAGTCCAACAAGAAGAAAACAAAATAGTTTTAAGCTAATACTGCTCGTTCTTCTGGGCCTGGCCTTTTTTGCAAGTATGGTTCAGGGCTGGGAAGGGCCCAGCTCGCCGTCAAAGGGATCCTCTAAGGATAAGGGCCAAGATGAATATAGGTATGACCCCACTGGGAAACCTGATCCATTTAAGCCTTTTTTCATAGCCAGGCTGGAGGCCATGGAAAAAGAAAAGGCTAAAAAGAAGCCAAAAACTTATTTGGAAACACTGGAACTGTCCCAATTGGAGCTTATAGCCATTGTGATAGGGCCTAAGGGAAGATATGCTATGGTGCGGGATGCAAAGGGCGTGGGACACGTAATAAAGGAAGGAACTCCAATAGGAAGAAACAACGGGGTTGTTTATAAGATTACGGAAAAAGAGGTTATTATTAAAGAGGAACACATCGACTTTCGGGGAAAGAAGATGGTTCGACTGATTAAAAAAAAGCTGGTTTCAACTAAATAGCTTTTCAGTTTTGAACAACACTTAATAAAGGAAATATAAATGTGCAGGAGATTGTCCATGCAAAGGAGATCAGAGGTAAAGATGAGGAGTGCCTTGAGGTTGTTCCTCGGCTGTCTTGCGGTAGTTTTCCTTTTGGGGGCTTGTGCTGCTACCTCTAAGAAATCTGAGGCGCCGACCAAAGAGAGGCTGGCCCAAGCAGTTATTCAGAAGGTTAAGGTGCGTTCATTCGGTGGCCAGGTTACTCTGGTTGAGGTGGTATCTGACAAGCCTGCCCCTTACACCGCCTTCAAGCTGGTGGATCCTCCGAGGATCGTGCTGGACATCAAGGCCATTGCCAAAGAGGGGTTGGCGCCGCCTGTTAGCCAACAGGATCCTAATGTAAAAGAGGTCCAAATACTGCCCCAGGGCAGTGGGGCTGCTTCGACCCGGATAGAGGTGCTTCTTGAAAGACCAGTGGATTACAAGATCCTCGAGGAAGGAAATGTTGTCACCATCAGCCTCATGGCAAAGGAAGCCAAAACCGCATCGGCGGGCCCTCAAAAGCTTGAGGCCCAGAAAAAGGTAACGCCCCATGAGCCAAGGATATTTTTTGAGCCACGCCCAAGTCCCTTGAATCAAGTCCTGGGCGTGGACTTCACTTTGCTCGAGCGGGGAAAGTCCCGCCTGATCATAACCACAGACAAGAAGACTCCATACAAGCTCCTTCGCAAAGGGCCAAAGACATTGGTGCTGGAGCTAGAAAACGCAACCATTCCAAGTTTGCTTCAGAGGCATCTGGATGCCACCCACTTTGAAGGTGTAGTGGATAAGGTAAAGGCCACCCGGCTCGAGGCAGAGAAAAAGGTAGCCTTGGCCATAGAATTGAAAGAGATGGTGCCGTTCCATATTACCCACACAGACAAGGAAATCCGCATTGATTTTGCTCCTACAAGGATAAAACCACCCGAAAAGAGGCTTGTGCCGTTAACAGTGGCCGAGACTACAGGAAGAACCAAGAATGCTCCTGCAAATACAAAAGCCAGGGCCGCAACAGCCGTTATTCACAATTCTTCTTCTAATAAAAAGGTCAAGAAAAAGTATACGGGTGCTCCGATGACCATGGATTTTGTAAATGCAGACGTCACAGATATCCTCAGGCTCATTGGAGAAATAAGCAATCTCAATATCATATGGGGTCCGGAGGTGAAGGGTAAAGTTTCCATGAGGCTAAAGAATGTTCCCTGGGATCAAGCTCTGGACCTAGTGCTTCAGAATAATGATCTTGGCATGAGAAGGGAAGGAAACGTAATCTGGATATCTACCAAGGCCAAGATCAAACAGATAGAAGAGGAAGAAAGAAAGAGATTGGAGGATCTGGAAAAGAGGCGGCAAGAACAACAAAAGCGTCTCAAAGAGATGAAAGAGCTTGAGCCGGTTTTCACCGAATATATCACCATAAACTATGTTGAAGTGGAAAATATAAAGAAGGTCATAGAAGAGACAGTCAAAAGCCCGAGAGGCAAGATTACCATTGACAAGCCCTCAAAGACCATCATCATGACCGATACGGCTTCAAAGCTCAAGGAGGCCAGAGAACTTGCCGCCCGGCTGGACAAGCCGACCAAACAGGTCATGATCGAGGCAAGGATCGTGGAGGCATCCACATCATTTTCCAGGAACTTGGGTATTCAGTGGAGTTCCCAGGTCCAACGGAGGAACGACACCGATATCTCTTGGTCTGGTACACCCCCTTGGGCCCCACAGAATGTGGAGAGCAACTATCCGTCTGGAAGCACACTCTACAGCCCCAACTTTTCAACCAATCATCCCAACTT
>JAMOVZ010000493.1 GCA_027061865.1 Desulfobacterales bacterium | reverse complement strand
TCACAGGAAACCTGGGGCTTCTGCTAACCACCCTTACTGGCAGCGGCCTTACCGGGGCCTTCGTAAATGCCCAAATTGCACTTGCCGAATCCGAGGGTGACCTCAATATACTGAACGCCCCTAAGATCGTAACTCAGGACACGGTCACAGCCACCATCCAGCAAGGAACCAAGATAGTCTTGCCCTCTGGAACTGATGCAAACGGCAATAAGACCTATCAGATGGTAGATGCAAGCCTTAAACTTGAAGTGACCCCCCATATAACACCTAACAACATGGTCATCCTTGATGTGTCCATAAGCGATGACTTTCCAGATTATGCCAATGCCAGGGGTGAAAACGTCCCTATAGTGACAAAGAGTGCCAAGACCACGATGATGGTGGCCAGTGGTGATACAGTGATTATTGGCGGGATTTTCAAGGAGACAAAAGGTATAACAGAGACAGGTCAGCCTTGGCTAAAAGATATTCCCATAATAGGATGGCTTTTTAAGAACAAGAGCTGGACTGATGAAAGACGGGAGCTGCTAATCTTCTTGACACCCAGGGTCCTTCCTTCGGGCTAGTAAACCTTGGCTTGATATTTCTTTCCGGTGGCACAACCTTTTTTAAGGATTGTCCACCGGAATTTTTATTATGGGGAGCTGAAGGAGCTGATCTAAGGAATCTATGTGATATTGGGCTGTTAGGGAAGGATTCTTGTAAGCAACAAATGTTACACAGGCATTTTCAGCAGTTTGGGCATCTATCTCAGAATCCCCCACGTATAGGGCCCCTGAAGGCGGAAGATCAAAGGCGGCCAGGATCTTGTGGATACATTCTGGGTCTGGCTTTGGCCTCTTTACATCAAGGGATGAGACTACCATGTCAAAAAAAGGGGTGAGTCCAAACTCTTCGAGCACCTCTCCAATGCTAGTGCTCCTGTTGGTGGCAATGGCCAGCTTGTAGTGTCTTTTTAATTGGGTGAGCGTTTTCTTAAGGCTTGCCTCCATTATCATCTCTTTCAAGAATGGTGTATAATCCATCTCCTCAATTCTGTATCTCTGGGCCTCTTGAAGATAAGATGTATCCTTGAAAAGATATTCAATGGCTTGGTCCACCGTGTGCATATGCACAAAGGCTATTTTCTCATCTGTCATCGGGGGCAGGTCAAATCTCTTTAAAATATGATTGTAGAATTTTACGTTGGCCTCCCGTGAGTCGAAAAGCACTCCGTCGCAGTCAAATATTACGGCCTTTATTTCTTCCATTTCCTATCCTTAAACACAAAAATCAAATCCCTTCATTCCCTCTTGGTGTGTGGTGGAATAGAGAAGGGAGAATGAAGGGATTTAAGGCGCAATCTCTGTAATGAAAAGCTAGTACTCAGAATACCGTTTTCTATAAGCGAGCTGGGCAGGTGGCTCTCCTTTTTCTTCAAGTGGAAGTTCTATCCAAGTCTTGATAAAGGCCACCGTAAGCCCCAGGGCGATAATAGTCAAGGCCAGATACAAGAGTCCCAAAAATATTATGTGATCAGGGTCCCATTTCCATTCAAAACAAAAGGGAAACATCTTTCCGGCTCCTCCTCTACTCAATTACTGGGTTTAATTCCCTCTCCCTGGGAAACAAGGGAAGGTACCTGTAAGAAAGGGAATAGAGCAAAAAGCCATATCCCAGTACTGCAAGAGCAACGCCCCATTCTTGCCAGGTGGGGAGATAGCTCACAAACCTGTCAAAGGGCATAACCGGGATGGCCAAGGTCACGATGGTAAATACAAATCGGTTTAGAACGATGCCAGTACAATTCATCAAACAGCCAATTATAAGCCACCCCTCGCTTTTCCTTGCCTGGGGTACGAGAAGTATTATTGCTGGAATAATACCAAAGATCCCTATCTCGGCCACTACCAGCCAGAACCCATAAGGTCCTTCCCGGTAAAAATCCATGAGCCTGAGCCCTGCCTCGGGCACCACACCGTAGGCCCAGCCCAAGGTGTCCGCGATCTTGAATACAATGTATAAGGCCAAGAGGTATCCAGAAATCTTGGCCAGAAGCTGATAAGCATTTTCAGGGACAAGGCGCTTGCGGCCGAGTTTTTCGGCCAGCTTGGTACACAATATGGTAAAGGATGGTCCGGCAGCTATTGCAGAGAGCACAAACAGGAAAAAGGTCCAAGGCCAGATATAAAAGCCTTCCCTGTAAGCAAATGGTCTTGCAAACATAACACCAAAGAGCCCGCCCAGAGAGCCCTGATGGAAAAAGGAAAGAAAGGTGCCTGTGCCCGCAAATATTGCCATTATCTCGTGGAGATTGTGGCCAAATAGCCTCAGCTCTTTAATCTCTTCCAGCTTTCGATTCTCCAAAATTATGGGAATGTATTCGATGGCCAGCACACCCAAATAACAGGTGATGCAAAAGGACACCTCAGCCAGCATGGAATGCACATTAACATGCCAGAAGATAAACCATCCCCTTAGGGGCTGGCCGATATCGATCCCAAGCATGGCCACCGCCCCAGAGTAACAGATAAACCCAATGATCACAGCGGAGTTGATAATGTCTTTGAGTTCTTTCTTCCCGATGATGTAAGTGAGGAATCCAGTAAAAAATGCTCCCGCCCCCAACGCGATCACTGCCAGGTCAAAGACAATCCAAAGGGCGAAGGCAAAATAATTGCTCATGTTGGTTTGGTTCAATCCCTTGTAAAGGCACAAAAAGGCCGAAACCGCTCCCCATGCCAGTAGCCCAAGCCACGGCAACGTCCATAAGAAAAAGACCTTTGGGGAACATCTCTTGACTCCTTCGGGAATAAGTGCGGACTCCATGCGAAAACCTCCGTCGATCTCTATGAGATCTGATCTTACCCTGTCTTCTTCACCTTAATTTTTTGCTCGAACTCTCCTTCCAAATAATTATCGGCCATGCGCCTTACCCAATCCTTGCTTGATAGGTAATAGACCTTTGGTTCAGTGCCGAGCCTTTCCAGGATCCTGAAGGCCCGGGGATCCTTTACCAATTTGCTGACCTTATGATTAGGGTTTTTTAGATCCCCAAATGTGATGGCCTGAGCGGGGCAGGCCTCGGCACAGGCCGTAATGTATTCATGCTCTTCAAGTTCCCGCCTTCCTTCCATGTAAGCCTTCTCCTTTGCCCTCATTAGACGGTGGTGACAAAATGAGCATTTTTCCACCACTCCCCGCATCCTCACAGAGACCTCTGGGGACAGGTACCGCTCAAGCCCCTTGCTTCTTGGCGGGCGGCCTTCCCACCATGAGTAAAGCTTTTGCAAGGATTCACTATGGAGCGGCCCCCAAGAAGTGGTGGGAAAGTATGCGTGCCACCAGTTAAAGGTCCTTGCGTGATAAGGGCATGCAGCCTGGCAGTAACGGCATCCTATGCAACGGCTGTAGATCTGGCTCACTATGCCTGTCTCAGGATCCACATCTGTGGCAGTAGCAGGGCATACAGATACACACGGCGTGTTTTCACAATGAAAGCAAGGCCTTGGGAAGTAACACACTTCAGTATCAGGAAATTTCTTGCCATTGGTGATCTTGTAAATCAGCATCCAGGCAATGGAACGCTGCTTGTCGGATTCGTCTGGCTGAACAGATACATTGTTTTCGGCCGCACAGGCCACCATACAGGTGCCGCAACCTGTGCATTTATCAAGATCAATCACCATACCGTATTTATGCTTGCCCTCTTTTTTCTTTCCACTCATCTGCTAACCCCTATTTGCGATTGAAACCCTATGCGTGATGTCCTGATCCCTTCCGGCCTCTTACAATCCTTACCGGAGTAACCCACCACTGCGGAGCGCCGCTCAAAGGATCCTTAGCGCCGGCTATTAAGTGATTTGGATTTGCCCCCTTGCCCTTCCAAAACTCATCATAAGCGGTGTGGCCTAATCCCCGCAACATGAACACATATCCTGGCATTGCACCTTCAAAGAGATTTACCTTGACCTGGGCTGAACCTGCAGGGGATTCAATGGTGATCAAGTCTCCTTGCTTGAGGTGATACTTGGCCGCTGTCTCGGGATTGATGTCAACAAAAGAGAGCTCTTTTAATAGTTGGTGGTCAAATAATGTCTTGTTCACAAACGGAGGGCTCGGGACGCAGCTTGACGAAAGGTTGATGATTTCGTAGGGGACCAATTTCAGAGGGTAATCATGGGCCTCCTGGTGCGATTGTTCGTAATGGGGCATACAGGCCTCATCCCCTTTCACTTCTATGCCCATCTCTTTGAGGGCACTATCCATGGGCCTGCTCCGGCTTGCCTCAAAGATGGCAAGCTCAATTTGGGTGCTGTAAAACTCGAATTTGCCTGTTGGGGTCTTGAATAGCCGCTCCCACTTTCCGTAAGTATGAGCGGGCCTGTACCATACCCCGCTCTCTTGGAGGCCTCCCCACATCTCGTCAAAGTCTTTGTAGTTGGGCCTTGCCGATTGTTGACTCTTCATGGCCTGCCAGGGTGGCTTGCTCTCACTGCTAAAGCCAATCCTACCGGAGCCAGCTTCAAAAAGCCCCTTGGCCCTGAATTTCACCACCTCTTCAAAGTTCTCCCATGGGAAGGACTCAGCAATGCTGCCCCCCAACTCGGAAGCCAGGCTCAGGAGCACATCACCACAATTTCGGGTGTTGTAAATGGGCTCAAGCACCGGCTTGGAGACTGCATACAAAGGATACTGAAGTCCCGTGGGCCATACCATGTCGGTAAATTTCTCAAGGGCAGTATGGTCAGGCAGTATGAGGTCTGCCATCAAGGCCGTCTCGTCTCTAAACGGAGAAAAGGAGACGATAAACGGAACCTTTTTCAACATCTTCCTGAAGGTGCCTCCGTCAGGCAAGCTATAGGCGGGGTTGGCAGAAAAGATCATCAGGATATCAATGGGATAGTCTGTTTCTCCATAAACGGCCTTTGCAAACTCAACCACCAGACTCTTTGCAAATGGGGCGGCATGTGATCCAGCTCCATCCAATCTGCCTTTTTTCATTCCAGCGAGGGCCTGGGAGTCCAAAGAAGGTTTGGGAAGAGGGGTCAAGGGAAGAGGATCATGAATTAGCACACCCCCAGGCTTGTTTATG
>JAMOVZ010000492.1 GCA_027061865.1 Desulfobacterales bacterium | reverse complement strand
AAGGGCGTTGAGGCTATGGACCGCCATGGACTCATAGAGGCTGCTCTGCCATGTCCCCTTGCCTTTTCCAAAGATAGCAATGGGGGCCCTCGCTCTGGCAAAGGCCCTTGCTGTGGCAACGATCTGCTCTTTTGGGAGCCCCGTAATGTACGAGACTTTATCAGGCGTATACTCTGAAAGGAGTAAGTTCTTGAATCCCTGGTGGCTCTTGCCATCTGAGGAACGCCAGTCTTCAAAACCAAAGCAATAGCTTTTCACAAATGCCTTATCATAAAGCCCTTCTCTTACCAGCACTGAGGCAATCCCAAGGGCGAGGGCGGCCTCAGTGCCGGGCCTTGGAGCAAGCCACTGATCCGCCTTTGATGCGGTGTTCGAGGCCCTGGGCTCAACTTGCACCACCTTTACTTTGGAGCCCTTCTTTCCCCACTCGCCCCAAGCTGCCAGCACCCTGCCAGGAGCACCCCAGCCCTCGAGCAGCCCGCAGCCAAAGCTGAGGATGAAGTCGGCATTTTCCAGATCGTAGGCCATGGGGCCTTCAGTTCCTTGCATTAGGGCCCCTACGGTCCAGTAGGTCTCAGAGATGGAAGGCATCCTCATGTAATTGGGCGATCCTATGGCCTCCATGAGCCTTGCAATAAGCACAGAGACCGTGGTGCCTTCTAAATTGCCGTCAATAGCAGCTATTGCCTCTGGGCGGGAGCTCTTTCTCAAGGCGCTGATCCTAGAGGCAAGAATGGAGATGGCCTCATCCCAGGAAATGTCCTTAAATTGTCCAGATCCCCTAGGCCCTACCCGTTTCATGGGGCTGGTAAACCGGATGTCTTCGTTATAAAGGAGCTGAAGCCCCCCCGCACCAATAGGGCAAATTCCACCAGGATTCACAGGATAGTCGGTTCGCCCTTCGATCTTGACACAGCGCTCATCCACCCGCCGTACCTCGATCCCACAGGCGCCAGGGCAAAGGGTGCACACGCTCTGGACATGGTTGAACTCTCCTCTGGCAGGCCTAGGGACCCATCCCCAGTTCTGGGTCCATATGGCGATGTCATCGGTTAGCTTCCATGGCAGGGGGGACAGGTGTATTCCTGCAACACTGCCCACTGCAAACTTGATGAAATTTCGTCTATTCATCTCCATCTTCATAGGTCAACCCCTTACTTGTGGCACACAAAACAGGCGTTGTTTTCCTCAAAGCCCATCTTGGTGTGACATTCGGCACAATCGTCCATCTTCATCCTGTCCCAGGAGTTTATCTTGTATCCGGAGATGCGCTTGCCCCAGATATTTCTGCTGTATCCAGTGATGCGGTTTTCCTCATAGGGGGGAAGCTTGTGGCTCTTTCCGTGGTTGCCGTGGCAGATCTGACAGTTAAGCTCTCCCATTTTAACATGGGCCACATGGGAGAAATAAACACACTCCGGCTGCCTGTAATATGCCTTCCAAGGTATACCGGTCTCAGCGGCTACATATTTCTTGAGGAATTCTGCCTCCTCAGGAGACTCCCCAAGAGGGGTCTCGGGGTCATCGTGACACTCGATGCATTTTTCTAACTTCGGGATGCCTGCAAAGGTGCCGTCATCCCGAAATTCATGGCAAAACAGGCATTTCTCCATCTCTGTTTCACCTTCTATGCCCTCGACCTTCTCAGGATCCATATGAACGGCATGGCTGAAATTAACAGGTTGGGGCTCCTTGGAATAGAGTAACATTGGAAATATCACCCACCCTATTATGAGGGAGCCTATGAGCCCGGAGATAAAGAAGAACAATCCCGCTATTAAGGCATCGTCTGAAAGGGTCTTGTCTTTCTTTTTCATAATGGCAGGCCTCGCTTGTGAAAGATTTCTAAAAGGTTTGCAAACGCACAAGCCCAGACTGTGGCGGTTTTTACCTAAAGAAATTCGCTTTTGTCAAGCAAAAAACCCGCGTAATTAGAGGAAGTTCAATTGAATAAAAGCTGCGTGAAGAGGTATTGGAGTGGCAAAAAGAGAGGCGAGGCTAGCCCTCTATAATGCAAGGAGCTAGCCTTCACATGTGAAAACAGCTTGTTATGAGGAATATTTTTTCATTCTCTTTCGCCTTCTCTTTGCCGCCTTTGCCTGTTTCTTTTTTCTCTGCACACTTGGCTTATCATAAAAGCGGCGCTCCTTGATCTCTGAGAAAAATCCTTCCTTGGTAAGTTTTCTTTTCAAATCTTTTATGGCTTTCTCTATTTGATTGTCTTGAACAATTACCTTCATGATCCTTCCACCTTTCTTAGAATTAAAAATAAAAAAGCACCTCTTTTTGCTTTGAGGTGCTTTCGGCCTTCAGAATGTGAGGTTTAATAACAGGGCTCACCCTAACTTAACTCATTCAAAACATACTACCACCTCACCCCAACAAGAGAAGGTTTGAAAGCCCTCGGGGCGTGAATTTTCCACCCAATGGGAAAAGAAGGGGCAGACATTACCTTATGGTTATCTTGCGCTATGATACTCACCCCCTTCTGATGAAAATTTTGCTAAAACTGACTTATAATATTAATTCCTCCAGCATTGTCAACCACTTTTTGGACTATTGAGCTTTGATTTTAACCAGGCGGGCAACACTTTCCACATGATAAGTATGGGGAAACATATCTACAGGTTGCACTTTTTCGAGCCTGTAATGCCCTTTCATCATGGCCATATCTCTTGCCATGGTGGAGGGGTTGCATGATACATACACAACAATCGGGGGTGAAAGACCAAGCAGCCCTTTGACAACATCCTTGTGCATTCCAGCCCTAGGAGGATCCACCACCACCACATCTGGAGCCTCTTTAATGAATGATAAGGTTTCCCTGATATCGCCCGAAATAAACTCGCAGTTTTCAATGGAATTTTCCTTGCAGTTTTTCCGGGCATCTTTTATTGCTGTCCCGCTTAGCTCCAGGCCCACCACCTTTGAAGCCCATTTTGCAAGGAATATGGAGATCGTGCCTGTTCCACAATAAAGATCCATAACCATTTCCTTTCCAGACAGCGCCGCATATTCAACGACCTTTTCATATAATCTTTCAGCCCCCTTGGAATTGGTTTGGAAAAAGGAATTGGCTGAAATTCGAAACAGGTAAGGGCCAATTTGGTCTTCTATTATGCCCTCTCCAAGAAGGATAGCCTCCCTCTCGCCCACTGCCACCCCTGCCCTCCTGCGCGTGATGTTGTTAACAACACTTCTTATGGCAGGGATATGGCTTTTCAGCTTCTGGGCCAGGGGGGCAAGCACATCCTCTCTCTCCTCAGAGGTCACCAAATTTACCATCCATTCATTGCGGGCATGAGAGTGGCGCAGACACAAAAACCGCCAAAAACCTTCATGGGTCTTTTGGTTATAAGCGGGAAGGCCGCTGGATGCTGCATATGACTTTACAAGCCTAAGGATCTCATTACCCTCATGGGCCTGCAGAAGGCATTCTTCCATGTCTATTACCTTGTTAAAGGTTCCAGGGACGTGGAGGCCGAGGGAAAATGAGGGAATAGATAAACCCTTTTTAAACTCCTCTGGTGGCAGCCAAGCCCTATCTGAAAAGGAAAACTCCATCTTGTTTCGGTAACCGAATGTCTTTTCAGAGGGAATAATTGGCTCAACCGCTATTTCTTTGATACCTCCTAAGTGAGAGAGGGCCTCTCTAACAAAACCGCTTTTATATTCCAGTTGGGCCTTGTAGGAAATGTGTTGCCACTGGCATCCGCCACAATAAGGCACGTACCGGCATGGGGGCTCTGTCCGATGAGGAGAAGGCTCAAACACCTCCAACACCCTTGCCTCGGCATAGTCTCTCTTTTTCTTGTAAACCTTTGCCCTTACCCTCTCCCCAGGCAAGCCCCGTTCCACAAACACTACAAATCCCTCGAGGAAGGCCACCCCCTTTCCCCCAAAGGCCATCTTTTCGATGTTTAGCACCAGCTCTTGATTTCTCTTTATAACCATAATGCCATAATAACATGAATTCTTCGCTTCAGGCCTCCCTTAATTTCCATGGGTGAATTTGCTTAAAAAGGACGGCTTGTTATGCTAGAAGGTAAGAATAATGGACGCACTTTCTCGGTGGATGGGCCCATTATCGGCCAAGCCGGTGTATTGTGCCGCCCCCGAAAGAGGTTCATCTTGACCGCAACAGTTTCGTTTGCAGAGGCCGGTTAATCACTCAAAACAGCTCTCATTACCTCATGGAAGAGCTTTTGGTTCACAAGGGCTGGTAATTACTGGAGGCCTGAGTCCCTACAAAAGGCGCATCCACCAAAGATAGAAGAGGTTTGAGGGGGGCATGAGGGGCTTTATGGCAAGGATACCGGCACCGAGGGACTCACTTGGGCTCGAGGGGTTCAATACCTTGGCGGCCACAAAGATCTTTTGGGTTTTTTCGCCTATATACATGATAGGGACTGAAGGGAGGCTGCTTCCTGCTACCCGGCTTCTCACCAGATCCGTGCCACTCTCAAATAGTACTGGCTCACCGGTCCTGTAATTGACTGCATAAATTTTTCCCATGCCGCCATCAGCAGTTGGGGTAAAGGCGGTAAAATATAGCACCCTGTTGAATACCAAGGCCTTTTGGAGCACCTTTTCGCCATGCCCCAGCCTGATATACCACCCCATGTCGGGCCTTCCATTTTCATCCACATCTAAGGAAGGATTGTCCAGCAAAGGAACAAGGCCCGAATTGGTGACATCCACCAGGTCTTGCTCCCCAAGGTTGACCTCAGAATGGGCGTCCTTAATTGCATAGATTCTGTTGTACCCATGAAAGTTGCATGGGTCAGCCTTGTCTCCAGTGCCGATAAATATTAGGTCGTAACCTTTTTCAAGCGTTATGCTGGGTGGAGCGAAAAACTTTCTTTTCCCTGAAGGGCCTGCCCTAAAAAGGATGGTGGCATTCCATGTTTGGATGTTTTCATCCGCCTCTGGGAAGGGGAGAGGGTCCCCGCCTGAGTCAGTAACCTTTCCAAAACGCCAAAGTCTGCCTCCGGTGTCTCCCACATAGACCTTGTCCAGGAATCCGTCATTGTCCCCATCCACCAAGGCCACAGCACTCGGGATAGGGTAGTCCATGCCAGAGATACCTGAAAGGCCATTTTTGAAAAGCCTGACCATCCTTCCATCAGCGGCATCTATTACCAGCAAGGCCCTGCCAGCACTATTGTCAGGCATGTATCCGCCGCCAACAATCACCGACCACGTTCCTTGTTCGTCTTCCTCCGATGTCTTAACAAGTCCAAAACGGGGTTCAGACCAGGTCTCACCAAGCTCAGGCACAATCAGGTCAGGCCCTGCTCCAGCCGGCAAATGAAGTGTGGCCTCCTCATTTATGTTGCTTATCCTCCAGAGGAACCGTGGAGAGACAGGGTCTGTGACATCCAGAGCAAAATAGCTCCTCCCCCCCGACCTCTCTCCACAGACCAGAACCATCCTATCGCCATCTGTAATGTCAAGCACTCCATCCCCATTGTGATCAATGAAGAGCACTTCAGGGCTTGAGTCCACAAATACCTGGTGATGGTCTCCCAAAACCCAAGGCCCTAACTTGTGAAGCTGGTCGGGAGGGATAAAGGCCCACTTTTCTATTCCATAAGATGTCTCGTTGCCCTGGGCGTCGGTTTCAGAGTCAAGCACTGCATGGAGCATTCCGTCGTTTGCCCCATAAAACAGCATCACCAGGGATGTCCCGTCAGGGAAGTTGTATTTAACAACCTCAGGTTCACTGTGAAGGATATCGCCCGTGATGACCGGGCGGTTCTCCAGGGTGTCCCCATCTTTGTCTTCGTCAAATACGTCAGCCCCTCGCACGTATTGGATCACTTGGTCTCTGGCAAGAAGGTCACCAGTAGATATACCCAGGATTTCCTCTGTTAGGACACTGTTAAAGGGGGCAAATGCGTTGGATGAATCAACCAGCTGGTCGGTTAAGCCCAAGTAAGAATAAATATTTCTGGCAGCGTGTAAGATAAAATTCGGCCTTGAAGGATCAGCCCAATCCTTTATGGACCAGAACGGGGCCGCGTCAACCTTTAGTGCACCATCAGCGCCGATGGCCTGGGCACCGTCCTTGTCAAGGATTTCGCCGAGCTCCGAGATCTTGAGCTTCACCAGGTCCCCTTCCCAAAATCGTCCTGGTGCCACTTTGAAGGAGGCAAGATAGATGAATTGGCCGCTTAACGTGGGCCCGGGGCTTATTACCGGGCTTATAAATGTGTTGATTTTTCTACCATCGCCCAACTCCTCGATGATACAGGACTCATCTGCCAGCCCACCGCTGCCCCGGATGAGAGCAAGTGAAACCAGCAAAGCAATAATTGTTTTTTTGGTTAGTTGCACTAGTATCCTACCCGGTAAAAGCCTGCTTCAATAGAGGCCCTGGCATTGTTAGGGCCGTAGCCGTTGCAGCTCATCTTGTATTTGTAGGCCTTAAACGCGCCAGCCTCAAATCCTGACCCACGCGGAGGCACCGTCTTTTCCAGGAATTTTACCTCTCCATCAAAGCCCTGATTCTCTACAAAGCTCCCGGAAGGCGATGAAAAAACTTTTGGGGAAAAGCTGGCAAGATTGTCGGGGCCCCAGAGATGTGGACTCCGGGCCACATAGCCCCTGGCACTCTCTGCTGCATAAAATGCCAAACGTTGAGACTTTTCATTGCCGGAGGCCTTGAGCTCCGTGATGCTCATGCGGGTGACTATCACGCCGGTAATGGTAAATAGCATCAGCATGAAGAGGGCAATGATCAGCACGGAGCCTCTTTCCGCTCGTTTGTTCATACTTTTTTCTCCATTGTCTTTCTGGCGTTTGTCCTGCCTATCTTATGGAGGTTATTGAAAAATTCTTCTGCCGGCCCTTCCAGTTCCAGGTCACGATCACCTGGATTTTCTTGTTGCCCTGTTTCGGCTCATCCTCTGCCACATTCCAGTATACATCATAGGTGAGACGGCCCGATTGCACTCCCAGGTCCGCAAAGTCAGCATCAGAAGGTGTGGAAGGGTCATTGTCAAACCCCGTATCTCCAAGGCCTTCTGCTCCATCGCCGTCGGCATCTGAGAGTTCAGCCGCATCCAAGGGAAGCGCTGCCAGTTTTTCCACCCTGTCTGCGGCAACTGCCACTGCCCCTGTCACGGCGCCTGCCTGGGCGTTTCCGTTAAGGGCTGAGCCCTGCATGGAGGCTATGGCAAGGAGCCCCAACGTAAGTATGGAGATTGCAACGAGCACCTCCAAGATAGTGAACCCTTGTTCCCGCATCTTTGTCACCTATATAAATGCCTTTTGAATGCCAAGTTCCTGCAGAAGACCTCTGCTGAAAGGAGCAGACGCCTGTAGTGGTCGTCAGGGGGATTGAATATGATATCTCCCTGCTGGTTTCTGTAAATATCCGTATCCATATAGTTGGAATCAGGGCGCTCTGAGCGGCCAACCACAGTGATTTGCACCGAGTGGATCTTTGAAGGATCTGTCACAGGTGTGGGGAGGGCCTTTCCCTCCTCATCCAAATAGACAAAATCAAGGGCATCAATGTATTCGGCAACCGGCTGGCGATTGGCGGATGAAGGGCTCCTTCTTCCAAGCTTCTTAACTCCACCGCTCACATAGAGAGAATACTCAATGTCTTCGTTGTACTCGTCGGTGTTTCCATCTCCATCAATGTCTTCGGTAAACCTGATCTGATCAGAATCAGCCGAGATTATGTGAGCGCCCGCCTCTCCCGTGGGATCACACCCTGCCATGGAGATTTCACGAACCATGAAATAGAGGACGGCCCGCATCTTTTCCTGAAGCTGGGTCATCTGCTCCTGGGCGGCAAAGGACTTTTGCTGGGACATATAAATGGTATATAGGCCGCCTGCCACGATTCCAGCAATCGCAAGTGCGACCATAAGCTCCACCAGGGTAAAACCCTTTTTGTCATTAGCGCTTTTTGTCAAACCCCTCATACTCATCAGGGCATTGGCCTCTCAGGGCGTCAATGGTTAAAGACTAGTATTCTCTTATTGCAACATTTCCCGCAGCAGACAGCACCACCCTAAGCCTTTTTTGTTTATGGCCCGTGAGATAGGCAGAGCCCATGCCCATGCCCCCAGAATTGCTTATGGGGATGCCATTGCTCCTAAACGCCACAGCGGGTCGCCCCTCGTCGTTGCCAGTAAAACTGATTCCGTCCCCTCCCCCTTTGGTGGTATCCCAAGACACACCCGTGTATCCATCCTCTGTCCAGCGCCTTTTTAGAATTATCTGTTCGCCTGGATCATACTCCAGGTCAGAGTCGGCGTCTTCAAACACCACGTAATCGTACTGAACTGAGCCCACCGGCTGGTTAAAACAAACGGTGTAAAGGGTTCCCTTTGAGATGGCCGTCATCTTGGCAAGCTGCATGTTGGAGGCAAGGTCTTGCGCGGCGCCTCGTAAGC
>JAMOVZ010000491.1 GCA_027061865.1 Desulfobacterales bacterium | reverse complement strand
CAAGAAGTAGGTGATTTTATGGAAGAGCCTATTTTCATAGACTCTCTGAGCCAAGAGATAAGAGAGCGGTTTGGAGCTGATCCCCGGAAGGCCAAGGGTTCCATTAAGTCCCTCCTGGAGGGTAAATTAAGGCGCCTCCCTGTGGAAGAGAGGGTAAAGATTGTAAAGGAACTCATATCCAGGTTTTCCCCTGCCACCCCTTCCACAGCACCCACTGGTTCCACTGAAGATCACTTGTTGTTGGACCTATTAAAAAAGGTCCTGGGAGGGAGAATCCAGGAGCCTCCTCCCTCCTCCCAGGAAATCGTAGAAAGGTTGGCAGATGTCCTTAACACGGTTTTTACTTCCCTAAATGAACTGATTGCGGGTATAAATACGACGCTGCTAGGCAAAAGGATGCCAACAGAGACTATCCGGTTCATGATAGGGTCCCAGTTGGGCGGCCCAAAGGCCAGCGGGGCTCTTACAAGCTATATAGACCAAATTAAAGAGGCATTCTCCATAGCGCACCAGGCATTTCAGGATGCAGCGCAGACAAAGTTTAAAGAGTTCTTGGAAGAGTTGGCCCCCGAGAATATTGAAAAGTCAGTGGAGGGAGGGATAAAATTTGGGGCCTTAAAAAAGGCCGAACTTTTCGAGATTTACCGGGAAAAGCACCAGACCTTGAAAAACTGGCTTGAATCAGGCCTACTGCTTGAAGCCACCATGCGGGAATTTGAAAAGGCATGCCAGAAACTGTACGCAAAAAGGAGGGGATTGAGATGAAAAGACTAATAGTGCCGCTTATAATAGCTCTTATGTTTACCGTTTATCCTGGTTGCGCCTCCAAACCGCTCCCTCCGCCTGAGTTTACATATGGAAAGTCGGCCATCCGATTGCAGCTCAAGGCAGACAAGGAGCTTAACCTCTACCAGGGATCTGCCCATACCCTTCTTATCTGCGTATACCAATTGAGGGACCCCAATGCCTTTAACCAGCTTACGGGCGACGAGGACGGCCTTTACAAACTCCTGGAATGCTCGAACTTTGACCCCTCAGTGACCAATGTAAAGAGGCTCATCGTGCAGCCTGGCCAGGAGGTGAGCTTTACCTTGGACAGGGCGGAGGGCACCAGATACGTGGGCCTTGTGGCCGGTTATTCCATAATGAAAAAGGAAAACATGATCAAACTGCTCCAGATTCCGATCGTGATAGAAAAAAAAGGCTTCATAAGGACCGCCAAAGTTCAGAAGCCAGGGGTATTGGATGTTATTATTGAGCTGGGGCCTCAGGGAATCAAGCAGGTTACCACCCCGGAGAAAAAGAAGTAAATACCTTATCAGGAGCGGCAAGTGGATCCACGAAGACCCATTTTTTGGCACCAGGGGCTTTTTCTCCAACCCCAACACTTTCAGCTGACAGACCTTCATCAAAGATCTTTGCTTGAGCCCTTATTCAGGTACGGCCTCCCCCACTTTTGGGGAGTAGGCGGCCTGGAAATAGCAGAAGCAGCATTGGGCAACCTCTCATTTGAAGTATTGAGGGGAGAACTCATTTTTCAAGACGGCACATATGTGTGTTTCCCGGGCAATTGTCTCATTGAGCCCAGGCCATTTGAAGACGCCTGGCCTGACCCTGAAAAACCCCTCACCGTATATCTGGGTCTCAAAAAGTGGAACGAAGGGGGGGGAAATGTCACCATCGCCACCAGCTTGCAGAACATTTCCCAAGTGACTACGCGCTTTGTCACCACCGCCGACCCAGAGGAGGTCAAAGACCTTTACCATGACGGCCCTTCAGCCCAGGTGAAAGGGCTCTATTATGTGGTTAAGATCTTTTGGGAGACGGAAAGGGAACTTACTGGCGATTACCTCACCATACCTGTCGCCCAACTCCAAAGGGATGCCGAAGAAATCAAGCTCTCTGAGCGTTTTGTACCTCCCTGCCTTAGTATTTCCAGCTCTCAGAGCATGTTAAAGACCGTCAAGGAGATAAGGGATCAGGTGGCGAGCCGTGCCCGTCAACTGGAGGAATACAAGGTACAAAGGGGTGTGCACAGTGCTGAATTCGGAAGCCGTGATATGGTTTTCCTGTTGGCGCTGCGCTCACTCAACCGTTATGTTCCAATGCTCACCCACATGCTGGAGTCCCAACAGGTCCATCCATGGGCGGCATATGGGCTTTTGAGGCAATTTATCGGCGAGCTTTCTACATTTTCTACAAGTGTAAATTTTTCAGGAGAGAGGGAAGATGGCACGAAATTGCTCAAAGGCTACAATCACCTTTCCCTTGGAGAATGTTTCAAGGGGGCCCAAAACCTCATAACATCACTTCTTGAAGAAATAACTGCAGGACCGGAATACATAATCCAGTTGGCCTATGATGGGACATATTTTGCCGCTGAGCTCTCTCCCGCCATATTTGAGGGCTCCAATCGCTTCTATCTCGTGCTTGAGACCGACGAGGACCCTGAATCCGTTAAAGAATCCATAGCCACAGTGGCCAAGCTGGGGGCCCGGGAGTCGCTCCCGATCTTGATAGCCAGGGCACTGCCTGGAGTGCGCTTGGAGCACTTGGACCTGCCCCCCCAGGAACTTCCCCGCAGGGCAAGGAGCATTTACTTTCAGGTGGACCACCACAGTGACCAATGGAGTTACGTGGAGCGGGGGAACAACATTGCACTCTATTGGGACGATGCCCCTGAAGACCTGAAGGTGGAATTGATGGTTGTAGGGAGATCATGACCATGCGACTTACTGATTGTTTTTCAGAACTCGTGGCATATGTAAACTACTTCCTCAAAGGGCTGGATCAAAAACAGCCGCCCTTTGAACAGGTAAAAACCGACATCCACAGGCTCCTGGAGGAGAGCAAGTCAAAGGCCTTGGCTGCTGGAATTTCAGAGCAAGACTATGACCTTGCCCGTTTTGCCATTTGCGCGTGGATAGACGAAGCTATCCTTAGCTCCAAGTGGAAAGGCAAGGGGCAGTGGCAGAGGGAACAGCTCCAGAGGCTCTATTACGGGACCACGGATGCGGGTGAACTTTTCTTTGAGAAGCTAAATGCCATTGGACTCCAGCAGAGAGATGTACGCGAGGTCTATTACCTGTGTCTTGCAATGGGATTTACAGGCCGCTACATTCACGAGGGAGATGAGTACTTGCTGGAGCAACTCAAGACCTCCAACCTGAAGGTCCTCTTGGGGAGTTCGGTGGACCTGCCATCCCTTGAGCGCTCGCAGCTCTTCCCCGAGGCGTATGTGGCCGAAGGTGTTGAAGCTCCATTAGAGAAGGAGGGGGGGAGGCGTTTTTCACCCATGTTGCTGGCAATTGGTGCGGCCCCTGTAGTCCTGCTTGGGATACTGTTTCTGACTTACAGATTTATTCTCAACTCCGTAGGAGAAAGCTTTTTGAGCACGGTGCCTTAAGATGAGAGACATACTAGTCAAAGTTGCAAAGATCCTTCTTTTGTTGGTGTTGGCCGTACTGGTCCTGGTGGGAATCTTTATTTTGACCACCCTCTTAGGATGGCCCAGGTGGGCTGCCATCTTCATCTTTTTGGGGCTCCTTAGCATCTTTTTTGCCCTGATGGTTGTTAGAAAAATCTGGCTTCGGAAAAGAGAGCAGCGTTTCGTTGACCAGATAATAGAGCAGGACAATGCCAGGCTGAAAGGGCTTTCCCAAAAAGAGCGCGAGCAGTCCAAGGCCTTGCAGAAACAGTGGAAAGAGGCCATAGAGACACTTAGGCGGTCCCACCTCCGGAAATATGGAAATCCCCTTTACGTGCTCCCTTGGTACATGGTGCTTGGAGAGAGTGGATCAGGGAAGACAACTGCAATCAAAAGCGCAAACCTATCTTCCCCCTTTGCCACCATGGCCCAGACAAGCGGGATTTCAGGGACCAAGAATTGCGACTGGTGGCTTTTTGAACAGGCCATCATCCTGGACACCGCGGGACGTTACGCCATCCCGGTGGATGAGGGAAGGGACAAGGAGGAGTGGCGCAAGTTTTTAAATCTGCTCACCAAGTACAGGAAAAAAGAACCTCTCAATGGCCTTATCGTCACCATACCGGCAGACAAGCTGCTGCAGGGCGATGAGGCGGCCCTGGAGGAGGACGCCCGTGCCATTCGCCGCCGCATAGACGAGCTCATGCTCGCCCTTGGGACCAAGTTCCCGGTATACGTGTTGATAACCAAGTGCGACCTTATCCAAGGCATGACCGAGTTCTGTGACCAACTCCCCGAAGAGGCCTTGAAACAAGCCATGGGGGCAATAAATAGGGACCTGGGCAATAGTGCGGTAGAATTCCTCTCAAAGGCCATGGACTCCATCTCCGAGAAGTTGAGGGATCTGCGGCTGCTTCTGCTTCACAAGGCAAAGGGAAGAGTGGAACCAGGGCTCGTCCTTTTTCCCGAAGAATTCGACAGGCTAAGGCCTGGGCTCGAAGTATTCATCAAAACCGCCTTTCAGGAAAACCCCTACCAGGAAACGCCGCTGCTTCGGGGGCTTTTCTTTAGCAGTGGAAGGCAAGAG
>JAMOVZ010000490.1 GCA_027061865.1 Desulfobacterales bacterium | reverse complement strand
CTTTCCATTTAAAAACAGGCTGGAGCTCCTTAAACACCTCTTTTCTTACAAAAGGTTCCCGGACTCTCTTTCCAAAGAGCCAATTCAGCTGGTGGTCCCGGCCTTCAGAATCAATCCTTCCCTTTTTCTGCGCCTTGGCAAGAAGATGAGCAGCTCGGATCTGCCCTTTCTTGCATCAGAAGATTCAATAAAAACTCCAATGTCCCTTGGGTGCGGGATTGATCTGTCCCTGGACTCTGCACTTCAAAGCCTGCCACTGCTCCTTTTGGCAATAATCGGAAAAAGAAAAAAGTTGCTGGATGAGATCAAAAAGGCTGCCATAAAGATAACATCCATCATGGTGATATTTATTCCCTTCCAGTTAAAAGGGAGGGAGCTGATCGAAAGCCAAACAGGACAAGCCATACCGGAAGCCGCCATCAGATATGGGAAAAACCTTTGATTCTACCTGGAAAATGAACGCTGCTAGCCTTGCTTCTACCATCGGTGGGGATTGCTTCGTCGGCGCATTCGCACCTCCTCGCAATGACAGCAATCAAGTTATCATTTCTTTTACGCTCCCAGTAATAATATCATTGGCCAGGCGTACCCTTATTTCTACCAATAGAAAGTAAGAATTGATGCAAAGTAAGAGGCATGTATTATGCCAACGGCAACTCTTACCACAAAAAGTCAACTGACTATTCCTAAAAAATCAGGGAGGCCTTAAAGCATAAAGGCAGGCGATAAAGTGGAACCGATCCTTACCAATGACGGAGAGGCTATTCTTAGGCCGGTTTCAAAAAGCGTAGATGAGCTATTTGGTAAGTTTAAAAATAAAAGTAAGCGGTCCTTCAAACACCCCGTCTCTGTTAAGGATATGGACTTAGCCATCAGAAATCGCATCAAGGCTCAGTATAAAGAAAATTCATTTTTCTTTCTGCCCCCCCAGCCAAGTTTATACGAAAATGAAGGATATCAAGAAGAAATCAGGCCCCCTCTCATTTTTTAAACAAACATTGTCTTCCATATCACCTCTACCCTCTTTTCGTATGAATCTTCCCATCCAGTCAACAGGGACAATTGCGAGGGGAGCCGGACCTTAAACTTAAAAAACTTTTAGGACTACTCTATGAAGTAGTACTCAATAGAAGCAGAATCGCATGAACAGCATATCCTTTTGCAGGATGAAATGCACCCATGCTTTTGGATCTGTCCTTTCTTTACCAGTAATTCAAGCATGGGACGAAGTTCTGCAGTATTCATTCTGAAATGCCACGCCATCTCCTGTAAGGACACGCTGGCTCTTTTTGCTATATATTCTTTTATCTGTACAAGAATCATTAAAGTCCCTCCACTCATCACTTACAGCACTTTGTCCATACCCAATTAAGAAGGACCAATACCCCCCCATAAACAAAGGCCCTTCTTTTTCTATCAAGTCCTTGACTGGGCCTTGCTAGAATGAAGCTTCAAAAAAGGCGCAGAGACCTTTTTCATGCCAGCAATATAAAGCCCCGCCACCACTGCTGTGAACATAAGGATCACGGCAACAATCCAGACAGCGGACTGGCCTGGATGATCGCTGAACGTGGCTGTCTGGTAATAGATAGTTGCTGCAGACCAGGCGAGAAAGGTGGTCCAGAACCCGGCAAATGCGGTCCACATCAGGTTTGTCTCCCTGTAAACTGCGGCAATGGCAGCACTGCATGGAAAATAGAGGAGCACGAACAGGAGATAGGCAAAGGCCGCCGCGCCGGACTGAAAGAGAGCTGCCATTGAACCGAAGGTGGATTTTTCAACTTCCAGCTCTTCGGCCGCGATGTCCAAATCTGATACATCAATGGCGATGCCAAGCGGATCAAGGAGACTTCCAGCCACATCCTTCAGGTTGGCTGGGATTGTCATAAAGGCCTCCTTTATGGAATCAAGGAGGCTGAATGCGGCCCCCTCATCCCCATCTTCTCCTGCGAAGGAAGCTCCCATGCTGGAATAAAGGGAATTGAGCGTACCCACCACTGCCTCCTTGGCGAATATGCCTGTAAAGAGCCCAACTGTGGCGGGCCAGTTTTCTTCTGTGACACCCATGGATGTGAAGGCAGGCGATATCGAGCGCCCTATAGAGGCCAGAACCGATTTTGGGCTGTCCTCATTGCCGAAGGTGCCGTCAGTACCAAGGGAGTTCAAAAAGGCCAGCACCATTATGACCGGTATCAGTATGCGTCCTGCCTTGAACAGAAAGGTCTGCAGCCGGTCATAGGCCCTGAGCAGCACAGATTTGACAGTTGGAAGATGATATGGCGGAAGCTCCATTACGAAAGGAGTTACCTCCCCCCTGAGCACAGTGTTCTTGAGTATCAGGCCTGTAAGGACTGCGGCCCCTATGCCTATGATATAGAGGAGAAAGACCAAATTTTGTCCACCAGCAGGCCAAAAAGCAGCTGCAAAGAGGGCATATACAGGGAGGCGTGCCCCGCAAGACATGAAGGGGTTCATCATAATGGTCAATATTCTATCCCTCTGATTGTCCAGGGTGCGCGTTGCCATGATGGCAGGCACATTGCAGCCGAAGCCAACCAGCATGGGGATGAAGGACTTGCCAGGGAGCCCTATGAAGCGCATAAATCTGTCCATGACAAAGGCCGCCCGGGCCATGTAGCCGGAATCCTCAAGGAAGGACAGACAGAGGAACATGAACCCGATGGGCGGGATAAAGGTGGCCATGGTCTGAATGCCTCCCCCGATTCCATCAGCCAAAATGGTGGTCAGCCACTGGGGAGAGTGCAGAGAGCCCAGCACCTCCTTGAAGCCGTCCACAAAGATGGCCCCTGCAAAGATGTCGAAGAAGTCTATGAAGGCGCCTCCCACATTGATAACAAAGAGGAACATCAAATACATGGCAAGCAGGAATATTGGAATTCCAAGCACACGGTTCAATACGACACGGTCGATCTTGTCGGAAAGCGTTTCGCTCACCATGCCGGCCTTGTTGACTACATCCTGAGTAATATCTGCAATGAAGCTATATCTGGCGGATGGTATAAGAATATCGCATTCCTCACCGGTGGATGCCTCGATATTTCTCTGTAGCTGCCTGACGACTTTGCGCACCGAATCATCTACCGCACTTAACGCGTCAGGATCCTCCTCTAGCAGCTTTATGGCCAGCCAGTCCCTGTCTATTTTTCCATAGGTTCCTGCCTTATCCAGCATGGCGGCAAGTTTACCGGCCGCTTCCTGGATTTCTGGAGGATACACCACCCTGCATGAGGGGATAGGTTTCTTAACAGCTGCCTTGGCGATGGAATCCTTTAACTCCTGCAGACCTTCACCCTTCGAGGCGACAATGGGCACCACTGGAACACCCAGCCGCTCGGAAAGACCTTGTGAATCTATCTCTATACACTTTTCCCTGGCGACATCTATCATATTGAGGGCAATAAGCAGCGGTACCCTCATCTCAATGAGCTGAGTTGTAAGGTAAAGATTCCGCTCAACATTTGAGGCATCAACGATGTTGACTATAAGGTCGGCCTGTCCTGAGAGGACAAAATCTCTCGCGACTTTTTCATCAATGGAGGATGCGGACATGGAGTATATGCCTGGCGTATCTATCACCTCTACCTCCTGCCCTTTGTACGAATAATAGCCAACCTTTCGGTCAACTGTGACTCCCGGCCAGTTCCCTACCCTCTGTTTGGCGCCTGTAAGCGCATTGAACAGTGTGGTCTTGCCACAATTTGGATTTCCCACTATCCCGATAGTATAGTCGCTCATTGTTACTCTCCCTCCACTAAGACAGCCATTGCCTCATCCCTTCGCAGGCTGAGATTGTAATCCCTCACCATGATCTCCACCGGATCACCCATTGGAGCAGTCCTCATCACCTGAAAAAGGGTGTCGGGAGTAAGCCCCATGGAGATTAATTTTTGCCTGTACTGACTAAATCCTTTTTTGAATCCTGCTATCTTCCCCTTACTGCCAACAGGCAGATCTGCAAGTGTCTTTTTCATTTCCTACTGCTCCTTCATTACAAAGATTTTTTGGGCCATCCCTCCTCCAAGGCCATATTTTTGACCACACCTGGAAATCACAACCGAACCCCGATGCTGAGAGTGCGCCACCAACACCATGTCGTCAACATTGAGACCCATGCTCAGTAGCCTCTCTTGCACGCTGGCCCCTGCCCGAACCATGACTATCCTTACCCTTTCTCCAGGCTTTGCCATGGAGAGAGGAAACATAGCATTTTTCATATCCTGTATTACCTTCGTCAAAATTAATAAATCATGCCACAAGTATTTAGGCATACCTAAAATCATATGGGCGTATCTAAAATGTTTTTCCAGACATGTCAATAGATAATCTAAAAAAAATTAGCCAAGACTAACTTTTTTGTTGACCCGGGCGATGTGGGGTGGTATAAAAGCTGAAAAAATGGTTGACTGAAATAAAGACATGACAGATGCATCCCAGCTTTCAGCAAGCCTTGAGGACTATCTTGAGGCCATATACAACATCATTCGTGAAAAGAATGCGG
>JAMOVZ010000489.1 GCA_027061865.1 Desulfobacterales bacterium | reverse complement strand
GTGGAGAGGGAGGGCCTCGGGAATTATCTCACAGGGAGTAGGTGGTGGTATGAAGACCCTTATCCTGTCACCGGGCTTGACCCTGTAACTAGCTTTGACCCTTCGGCCGTTTACTAGGATAAGACCTTGTTTTGTAAGGTTTTGTATCCTAGATCTGGAAAGCTCAGGACACTTGGCTGCTACAAACAGATCTAAACGTTCACCCTTGTCTTCCTCTCCGGCCTCACAGAGCAATTCATGCGGCCAGTGGGAATCGACCCTTTCGCTGTTTGAGGTCACAGGACCCCACCACTTTCAAGAAAAAAGGCTATCCAGATCCTTTTCCACCTGTTCTTCATTCACATTTTTGGCAAGGGAAATCTCTTTGACCAGGAGGTTTCTGGCCGTATCCAACATCTTTCTCTCTCCGAAAGACAGGTCCTTTTCCAATTTGAGCATCAGGAGATCGCGGTAGACTTCGGCCACCTCAAACACGGAACCGGTCTTGATCTTTTCCATGTATTCCCTATACCTGCGGTTCCATGTCTGGTTGTCGATCTGGACATCTCTCTTCTTCAAAATGGAGTAAAGTTTAGGGACTTCTGTTTGACCAATTATCTCCCGCAGGCCCACATTGCCCACATTATTGGTCGGGATCATTATTATCATATCGTTGTCAAGGATCCTCATGACATAAAAGTCTTGACGGCAACCCGAGATCTCTTGGGTTTCGATCTTTTCAATGACTCCGACTCCATGAGCGGGATATACAGCCAAATCTCCTACCTTAAACATTTACTCCTCCACCGACTCGAATTTATTTTGGAACCAACAAAGTCACTACGATCGAGGGGGGAAAGCCTCCCCCCTCGATCGTAAACTTCACCCTCTAAAACCTCAAGAGATAACCAACCGTGGGCAGGGTAGGTGCAATGACCAAAGAAACAACTGACATCAGCTTAATAAGAATATTCATTGCTGGTCCTGAAGTATCTTTGAATGGGTCACCTACTGTATCACCAACTACTGCGGCCTTGTGATTATCGGAACCTTTGCCGCCAAGGTTGCCTGCCTCAATGTACTTCTTAGCATTGTCCCAAGCGCCGCCACCGTTGGCCATAAAAAGCGCCAGGAAGGCGCCCATAACCGTGGCACCAAGGAGCATGCCGCCCAGGGTCTCTTTACCGAGAAGGAATCCCACGGCCACCGGGGTAATCACTGCCACCAGGCCAGGGCCCACCATCTCTTTGAGAGCGGACGTGGTGGCAATGGCCACACAGGTCTTGGGATCAGGCTTGACGCCTTCTTTGCCTTCAAGAAGCCCTGGGATTTCACGGAACTGTCGCCTGATCTCCTCCACGATACTGAATGCTGCCCTTCCAACGGAGGTCATGGTCATGGCCGCGCACAGCATTGGGACCATGGCACCAATAAAGGCACCGATGACCACCAAGGGATTTTTGATGTCGATAATCTTAAGGCCAGCTGCCTGGGTATATGCCACAAAGAGGGCAAGTGCCGTAAGGGCTGCAGAGCCAATGGCAAAGCCCTTTCCAATGGCCGCCGTTGTGTTACCCAAGGCATCCAGGCTGTCTGTGATCTTGCGGGTTTCAGGGCCCAGCCCGGCCATCTCGGAAATACCGCCGGCATTATCAGCAATGGGTCCATAGGCATCTACGGTCATGGTGGCGCCAACTGTTGCCAACATGCCCACAGCAGAAAGGCCTATCCCATAGATTCCTGCTGTATAGTATCCTATAAAGGTAGCTATACAGATACCAAGGATAGGGAGATAAGTGGACTGCATTCCCACCGCCAGGCCTGCTATGATTACGGTGGCAGGCCCTGTGACCGACTGCTCTGCAATCCTCTTTACCGGAGGACCAGAGGTGTAATACTCGGCCAACAGACCAATGGCGATACCGCAAAGCAGTCCTGAAAACACGGCCCAGAAGGCACCCATAGGCATTCCTATGCCTTTAGTTATAAAATAGGTCAACACCACAAAGATGGCAGCAGCAACGAACGTGGTATATCTTAACGCGGCTGCAGGACTGCCTTTCTGGAAAATCTTGATGGAGAATACTCCCACAAAGGAGCTCAGAAGACCCGCCATCACCACCAGTATGGGCATGGACATGAATTTTAATTTAATGGTCGTAGGGTCCAGGCCCTTAAGGATTGGAAACTTGCTGAAAAACTCGGGGCCAATAGTAAGTGTTGCGCCAATGGCTATTGTGGCTATTACCGAGCCCACATATGATTCAAAGATATCAGCTCCCATCCCTGCAATGTCGCCCACATTATCACCTACATTATCGGCGATCACGCCCGGGTTCCTGGGGTCATCTTCAGGGATACCCGCCTCGACCTTGCCCACCAAGTCGGCGCCCACGTCAGCAGCCTTGGTGTAAATCCCCCCACCAACACGGGCAAAGAGGGCTATGGAGCTTGCACCCATTGCAAAGCCGTTAATGTACTGGGCCGTATCAGGGCTTCCCCCGTAATACCAGAACCAAAAGCCCAGGCCCAATAAACCAAGGCTTGCCACTGCAAGGCCCATGACTGAGCCAGAAAAATAGGACACATTAAGGGCCTTGGCCAGCCCATATTTGTTGGCAGCCTCAGCAGTCCTGGAGTTACCCCTGGTAGCAGCGGTCATGCCGGAGAAGCCTGCTATCATTGAGCACAGGGCGCCCGTAACAAATGCAACCGCAGTATTCCAGGAGATGCCCCATCCTAGAATGATAAACACCACAACTATAAAGATGGCCAGTACAGAGTACTCCTTCTTGAGGAAGGCCATGGCCCCTTCGTGGATCATCTCTTCCAGGCTTTGCATGAGTTCGTTGCCATTAGGCTGGGATTTTACATACTTGTAGATGAGAAACGCGATAATCAACCCAAGAATCCCCAACAACGGGGCATAAACAGTTAGTCTTTCTAGTCCCTGCATCAGCTTCGCACCTCCTTATTAGCTAAGTTTTGGCAATTGATCTGCGTCATTGCCACATCAACCCCCTCTAGTACGAACAATTCACAAGCCCGAACAGCCAATTGAACGGCCTTCTCCGCGATCTCCTGCTGATCTTCGTAAAAAGGAGAAAGCACGTAATCTTCAATGGCCTCACCATACTGCGGACGCCCTATGCCCACTTTGACACGGGGGAAGCTATTAGTGCCCATATGCTCGGCTATGGAGCTTACCCCCTTGTGTCCACCCGATCCACCACCTCTAACCACTTTGACCCTTCCTATGGGTATGTCCAGATCGTCATGGACGACCAAGATCCGCTCGGCCGAGAGGTGATAATAATCAGCACAGGCCTTAACGCTGGCTCCGCTTCTGTTCATGTAGGTGAGCGGACACAAGAAAAACAAGTTCTTATCGCCAAACTTGGCCAACCCTATCCTGGCATTAAAGCGTGGGCCCTCCAGTTTTACGCCAAGTTTCTCACACCAGGCATCAATCACCATGAATCCCACATTGTGCCTGGTCAATCGATACTCTTGGCCGGGATTGCCGAGCCCCACCACCAGGACCGCATTACTGATATTCTCCATTCACCTCCTTTCCCTCTATTCTTTACTGCCTTCTGCTTCAACCTCTCCTTCTTCAACAACTTCTTCTTCTGCCGCCTCTTCTGCCGCCTCTTCAGCAGATACTGCAGGGGCGACCACTACGGCAACTGTGGTCTCAGGTTCATCCTCCACTTCTATGCCCTCTGGAAGTTGTAAGTCATTCACATGGATCGCATCACCGATATCAAGTTGAGAGACATCCACGCGTATGGACTCTATCAGCTTGTCCGGTAAGCAAGTGATGGTCAGTTCTCGGAGGGCATGCTGAAGAATTCCTCCCTTGGTGACTCCCACAGGAGTGTTCTCGAGAATTATGGGGATCTCAAAGGTCAGTTCCTTGTCTACGGAAATGGCGTAAAAGTCTGCATGAAGGAAGGTGTCCTTTACCGGATCAGTTTGCAATTCCTTGAGCATGACCTTCTTGGTTTCCACTCCGCCCTCGGTTTGAAGGTGGAGATCCAAGAATATATTTTCGCCGCTGGCCTTACTGACAACCCTCAAGAGTTCAGGATAATCCACGGCTATCATGATTGGTGGTGTATCAGGCCCGTAAACAATTCCAGGGACCTTTTTTTCCCTTCTCAGCTTTCGGGTCCAAGACTTGCCTTTTTGCTCTCTGATCTTGGCCTTCAATGATAATTGCTCCATTTTAGAATTTGCCTCCAATTAATAAAATTTTTCACAAACTATCAAACAAAAAATGCCCTTTCCAAGGGCCGCAAAGGTTTAAACAAAAAGAGTACTCACGGAATGAGAGCTATATATCCGCTTAATCGTCTCTCCAAGTAGTTGTGCAACAGAGAGCACAGTGATCTTGCCGCATTTTTTCGCATTCTCATTGAGAGGGATCGTATTTGTCACCACCAAGGTATCAATGGGTGAATTTTCCAGGCGCTCTATGGCTGGACCTGAAAGCACGGGGTGTGTGCAGCAGGCATAAATATTCTCGGTTCCCCTGTGCTGCAATGC
>JAMOVZ010000488.1 GCA_027061865.1 Desulfobacterales bacterium | reverse complement strand
AGGCCACCATGACATTTTGCCCTAGCGCCAATTCTCCCATCTCAGTTGCAGGGCCATCAGCAATCACTTGGCCTTTGCGCACGGATTCTCCCTTCCGGACAATGGGCTTCTGGTTATAGCAGGTGTTCTGGTTGGACCTCTTGAATTTCATCAATTTGTAGATCTCAACCTCGGGCTCGTCGGTATCAGCGCCTCCACCTGAGCGGATGACGATTCGTGAGGCATCCACGTCTTCCACGATACCATCCCTCCTTGCCCTCACTGATACCCCTGAGTCCCTGGCCACTACCTTTTCCACATCCGTACCAATTAAAGGCGCCCTTGCCTTTAGCAGCGGCACTGCTTGGCGCTGCATATTGGAGCCCATGAGGGCGCGGTTTGCGTCGTCATGCTCCAAAAATGGGATTAAAGAAGAAGACACGCTCACCAACTGGTCTGGAGAGACATCCATGTACTTAACTTCCTCTGCAGGGACCTTGGCGGCATCCCCTGCAATACGGACTGCTACTTCTTCATTGACAAATCTGCCATACCTATCAAGGGGGGCATTTGCCTGGGCAATGGGGTCTTCCCCCTCATCCAGGGCCGATAGGTACTTGATCTCATTAGTTACCTTTTTGTTTTCCACCCGCCTGTATGGTGTTTCAATGAACCCGAATTCATTTACCCTGGCATAAAGGCTTAGTGAAACAATCAGCCCTATATTAGGCCCCTCAGGCGTCTCGATTGGGCAGATTCTCCCGTAGTGGGTGGGATGCACGTCCCTAACCTCAAAGCCGGCCCTTTCCCTGGTGAGCCCCCCTGGACCAAGGGCGCTCAACCTTCGTTTATGAGTAATTTCGCTCAATGGGTTGGTCTGGTCCATGAACTGGGAAAGCTGGCTTGTACCAAAGAACTCTTTGACCACAGCAGAAACAGGTTTTGAATTTATAAGGTCATGGGGCATCAGGGTCTCGACCTCTTGAAGGCTCATCCTCTCTTTGATGGCCCTTTCCATCCTTACCAGCCCTATGCGGTACTGATTTTCCAGCAGTTCTCCCACGGGGCGCACCCGCCTGTTACCCAGGTTGTCAATGTCATCCCCCATAGCCTCCGTGACCTTGAGGCGTATCAACTCTTTCACAGTAGCCATTATGTCTTCAGGCCGCAAGGTCCGCTGATCAAGGGGGGTATTGAGCCCCAGCCTGTGGTTAAGCTTGAGTCGCCCCACGGCAGAGAGGTCATAGGTGTCGAGGTTAAAGAATAGATTACGGAAAAAGTTGTTGGCCACTTCCTGGGTGGGAGGGCTGCTTGGCCTCATTTTTCTATATATATCAAGGATAGCATCCTCAGGGCTTTCCAGCTTTTCGAGCAGCAAGGTGTCCCTGATAGTGGTGCTGACCCCTGGAACATCGAGGACCAAGCACTTTACCTCTTTTATGCCTTTTTCTTTGATCGCCTCCAAGGCCTCCGGGGTCAACTCCCTGTTGCACTCCAAGATCACCTCGCCGGTCTCTGGATCAACCAGATCCTCGGCAAGGACGCGCCCCAACAGCTCTTCAAAATGCATAGGTATCCACTTGACCCCGGCGTTTTCCAGGATCCTGTGAAGTCTCTTTGTGTACTTTTCCCCCTCTTTTGCAAGGACCTCTCCCGTCTCAGGATGCACAATGGGCATGCTCAGTTTTTTCTGGTAAAGGTTCTCCAGCTTGGCCTCGCGCCAGCATACATCTTTTTCTATCTTGATGGTCTCTATCTCGTAAAAGTTGGCCAGAATCTCTTTGGTGGAGTAACCCAGCGCCTTGAGCAGAACTGTAACAGGGAACTTACGCCGCCTGTCTATTCGAACATAGAGGATATCCTTTGGGTCAAACTCAAAGTCCAGCCAGGAGCCCCGCAGTGGAATAATGCGCGCCGAATAGAGGAGTTTTGAACTGGCATGGGTCTTACCCTTGTCGTGGTCGAAAAAGACCCCCGGAGACCTGTGGAGCTGGCTTACCACCACCCTCTCGGTGCCGTTAATTACAAATGTCCCCCTCTCTGTCATCATGGGAATGGTGCCGAAATAGATCTCCTGCTCCTTTATGTCCCGAATGGTCTTTGTGCCGTCGGTGCTGTCTACATCGAATACCACCAACCTCACTGTCAGCCGCAGGGGGGCCTCATATGTCATTCCCTTGTTTATGCACTCATTCTCATCGTACTTGATATCTTCGAAGTTGTATTTGACAAACTCCAGGGAGGATGTGCCGCTGAAATCCTGAATGGGGAATACGCTCTTAAAAGCCGCCTGCAGCCCGACTTCCTCCCGTTTCTCTGGGGGGATATCTCTTTGCAGAAACCTCGCATAAGAGCTTTTCTGCATCTCAATAAGGTTAGGGATCTCTAGGATCTTTTTTATCTTTCCAAAATTTCTCCTAACCCTTTTGGTAAGTCCGTCAAGTTCTGGCATGGTCTCTCCTCGGTCTTGTCATAATGATATAAGGGTTTGGTTAATAGGGCCCAACCCCAAGGGGCCCTAAAACCTCTCCCCATCTTATCCCTATTTTATTTCCACAGAGGCGCCGGCCTCTTCCAGCTGAGACTTGATGTTTTCGGCCTCCTCCTTTGGAACCCCCTCTTTTACAGGAGCGGGCGCACTGTCCACCAACGCCTTTGCCTCCTTGAGGCCCAGGCCCGTGATAGAGCGGACCACCTTGATTACCTGAATCTTCTTGTCTCCTGCAGCAGTGAGCACCACATCAAACTCGGTCTTTTCAGGAGCAGCCTCTTGGGCTTGTTCGCCGGGGACAGCCGCAGCCACTGCCACAGGAGCAGCAGCGCTTACACCAAATTTATCTTCCAGTTCCTTTATAAACTCGGATAGCTCCAGAACAGTCATATTTGAGATAAACTCAATCACATCTTCCTTTGTAATCTCTGCCATGATATTTATAACCTCCCTTATTCTTCCTTCTGGTTTTCAATAGCCTTGAGCACATTAAGCAGGCTCACCAGTACGGCGTTCAGAACCCGTACAAAGGAGCCAGGAACGGCCTGAAGAGCACCCAGGGCTTGGGCAAGGAGCACATCTTTGCTCGGCAACTCCGCGAGCTTCTTAATGGCCTCTGGGTCCAAAAGCTTTCCTGCAATCTGGCCTGCCTTTATCTTTAGCTGTTCATGGTCCTTGGCAAAGCCAACCAATGCCTTTGCAGATGCAGCGACATCCTTGTAAGCAAGGGTCAGCGCAGATGGCCCCACCATGTAATCTTCAAGAAGGGCAGTGGCGGTGCCGTCGGCCGCACGCTTAAGCAGGCGGTTCTTCACCACAAAAAACTCTGCCTCTGCTTCCCTGAGCTCCCTTCTGAGCTTGGTCATGGCCTCCACATTGAGGCCTTGGTAGTCGACCAAGAAGGTGCCCTCGCTTCGCTCCAGCCGCTCCTTCATGTCAGCTACAAACTCTATCTTTTTAGCTCTTTCCATATTCACCTCCTCTCCTTTTGACCTTGTTGGCCAAAGCAGAGGTGCGGATTTCTGGCTGTGGGGGATTCAAAACCTGAATGTTCTCCGCGGTCTCGGTAGGCATTAAATTAAGCCTCAGCCCCTCGGCCCGGCACCTACTGTCTTTGACCTTCCCTGTCTATGGAACGGACAGGATCAAATCTCCTTAATTCATCATGCTATACCTTGGGAAATGTGCCTAAAGGCGCTCATTTCCATCGAGGCACTTGTCGGCCTCCCCTCTCAGCGCCCCTATGCCACCAGCTCCTTTACATATCCAGGATCAATCTTGATTCCAGGACCCATGGTGGTTGATACAGCGATGCTCTTTAGATAGGTTCCTTTGCTTGCAGGCGGTTTCAGCCTCAGAATAGTATCAATGAAAGCAGCAATATTTTCCAGGAGCTTTTCTGCTCCAAAAGATACCTTTCCCATGGGGGCGTGCACAATTCCAGCCTTTTCCACCTTGAAGTCGATCTTGCCCGCCTTGATCTCCTGTATGGCTTTGGCCACATCAAATGTGACAGTACCCAATTTTGCATTGGGCATCATTCCCCGCGGCCCAAGGATCCGGCCCAGCTTGCCCACGGCACTCATCATGTCGGGTGTAGCAATGGCCTTGTCAAACTCAAGCCATCCCTTTTGCACCTTTTCCACGAGGTCATCGGAGCCCACATAATCTGCTCCTGCCTCCAGGGCCTCCTTTTCTTTCTCTCCTTTGGCAAATACTGCCACCCGCACCTTTTTGCCCACCCCGTTGGGTAGAACCACGGTACCCCTAACCATCTGGTCTGCCCGCCTGGGGTCAACCCCCAAACGGACGGCCAGATCAAGGGTCTCGTCAAAATTGGCATACGCACATTCCAGGGCCAACTCTACGGCCTCCCTGAAGCTGTAACGCTTAGTCCTGTCTATCTTTTCCAGTACCTGTCTATATTTCTTCCCTCTTTTGGCCATATTGAATTCCTCACCCCAAATCAGTCAACAACAGTGATTCCCATGCTCCTGGCAGTGCCCTCGATGATCTTCATAGCACTTCCAAGGTCATAGGCATTCAGGTCTTCGAACTTGAGTTTAGCGATCTCTTCGACCT
>JAMOVZ010000487.1 GCA_027061865.1 Desulfobacterales bacterium | reverse complement strand
TATCAAAAGGGGAGGAGACTATGACAAAAGCTGAACTGGTATCTGAAATCGCAAAGATCACCAATCTCACCAAGGCCGATACGGAAAGGACCCTGAACGCCTTCATTGAGGTAGCCAAGAAGACTTTAAAGAAAGAAGGGAAATTGGCCCTGACAGGATTTGGCTCGTTTATGGTGAGCAAAAGAAAGGCAAGAAAAGGTAGAAATCCTCAAACGGGCGAAGAAATCAAGATAAAGGCCGGCAAGACAGTCCGCTTCCGTCCTGCAAAGGCCCTGAAAGAGAGTATTTGAGCCGGAGTGCATTCATTTGGGCCATGGCCGCTCTTCGCCTCCAAACACACCATGGCCCCCTTTTTATTGCAATTTGCTCAACTCTTGGAGGGCCTTTGCCACAGTGGCAAATTGCCTCTCAAGTATTGTCCTCACATCCAACACCACCCTCTCCTTTTCCACTCTCACGATTATGGGAGGATCATAAGAACGCAACCATTGTTCCATCACATGTGCGGCCAGCCTACCAGGGACCAAGCATATCAGTCTCGTGGGAAGCTCCAGCAACGGTAAGGCCCCCCCGCCCACTTTAGAGCTGCCGTCTGCCATTTGGATGGAAAAGTTGGCCGGTTCAATCTTTCCGATTCTTCGCCTCAACCGATTGGCCTTATTTCTTAAGCCCTGATAGGGCTCACATATCATGCTTAGGGTAGGTATGTCTTTGATTGCTGTGGCCTCGTCCCTGTAAAGGCGCAAGGTTCCTTCCAGTGCCAGAAGAGTGAGTTTGTCGATCCTGAGGGCGCGGTTGAGCTGATTCTTGCGTATGGCCTCAACAATGTCCTTGCGGCCAAGGATGATGCCTGCCTGCGGCCCCCCCAGCAACTTGTCACCGCTGAATGTAACCAAATCCACTCCTTGGGCAAGCACCTCCTGGACGGTGGGTTCCTTTTGGAGACCGTAGCGGGAAAATTCAATAAAACAGCCACTTCCAAGGTCTTCCATCACCGGGATGCTGTACCTCCTTCCAAGTTCCACCAGCTCGGCAGTGCTCACTTGCTGGGTGAATCCTACCATGTGGAAATTACTTTGGTGAACCTTTAGCAGTAAGGCGGTCTCAGGCACTATGGCCTCTTCGTAGTCTCTGAGGTGGGTCTTGTTTGTGGCCCCAACCTCAACCATGATGGCTCCACTTTTTCGCATCACCTCGGGGATCCTGAACGAACCTCCTATCTCCACCAGTTCGCCCCGCGATACCACCACCTTGCGTCCCTTTGCAAGGGTCTCCAAGCTTATCAAGACGGCGGCGGCATTATTGTTAACAACCATTGCATCCTCAGCGCCTGTAAGCTCCCTGAGCAGCCCCTGTACGTGTACATAACGGCTGCCCCTTCTGCCCTCTGCTAGATTGTATTCAAGGTTACTGTATTGCCCGGCCCCAGGGGCAAGGCTTTCCAAGACTTGTTGAGCCAAGAGTGACCGGCCGAGATTTGTATGGATAACCACCCCGGTGGCATTTATGACAGGCCGCAAACTGGGCCGATCCAGTTCCCTTAAGGTCTGAAGCACGTTTCCTGAGACAGCTTGAACCGAAAGTTGCTCCATATCCCTAATTGTCCCATTTCTTATCCCGGCTCTCAGTCTGTTTAGAACCGTATGGATAGCCTTCTTAATCAAGGTCTTGGGAAACACGTCCAAGGCCTTTTTTAAGTCATCCGTTTCAAGCAGCTTGTCAACGGCTGGGATGGCTCTTAGCAGCCCCGTCTTTTCTTCTTTCATGTTTGTTCCCCTCTCAACCACATCCGAATTTAAGATGGTTATGAATTTGGTCGATAATAGACACAAATTACGTATGCGTCAAATTAAGAAACCCAGGAGGCACTAGATGATCCCAGATCAAATCAAAACCATGGATTTCCAGATAATATACGATGAAGAGGCTATTACCGTAGTGGTGGAGATACGGGCCACACAAAACCAAAGCGGCCCCCAGAGGGCCAAGACCTTGGAAGAGATCCTGAAGCGCCAGGCCGTAAAATACGAATGCCAAGATGAAATCTTTAGAGTGCGCTTCAATGCAGACACAGAGGTGGAAAAGGTATTAGAGTGTTTCAGGATCTTTGAGAAGCAAGACAAGATAAAGGAGACAAAACTGAACGTCCACAGAGAAATAGCTTCAAAGCTGGAGGAGAAGCTAAAATCCATTTTCCCGCCTCCAGAGGCAAACTTTGAGCTAAGGCATGCCGCCTAGACGAATAGGGTTTTTCTTGAAACCCAGCCCTCCATGTGCTAACCTATCCGGAAAATGGTGGGTGTAGCTCAGCCGGTAGAGCACTGGGTTGTGGCCCCAGCGGTCGTGGGTTCAAGTCCCATCACTCACCCCATTTAAGGAAAAAAGGGTGTAGCCAATTGGCCTCGCCCTTTCTTATTTTTACAGGCGGCCCCTTCTGGCGATACCTCTCCTTTTCTCTTTTACTCCCCTGGATGCATTCCTGCCCCTGGAAAAGATGTTTCATCGGGCCTTTCTTGCCGCAGTGTCCAGCAACTCTTTCATCTCCCCACTAAGAGCTCCCTTACTTTTGATGCGGACCAGGTAGAATCGTTATCAACTGATTGATGGGCGTAATAAATCTGATTTTTTTGTTGATTTTTTTATTGTTTTTTGTATATAGAAATCAATTTTGTATCTAGAAACCTTTTTTATCTTAAAAATCATATCCAATGAAAAAGACACAAAAATCCACATATGCATATTCGGTCCCAGCAGTGGAGCAGGCCTGTAGGATATTGATCTGCCTTGCGAGGCGTCCTGGGTTGGGAATGAACCTCAAGACCATTTGCACTGAAGTGGGAATCCACAACAGCAAGGGTTACTCTATCTTGAATACCCTTTCCAAGTTTGGATTTGTTCAAAGGGAAGAGATCGGAAAGACTTATACCTTGGGCCCTGCCCTGGCCTACCTTGGTAGAAGCGCCATAGAGGGTATGGATATAGTAAAACTCGTAACTCCTTACCTTGAAAAACTATCCTCCAGTACCGGGGAAACATCCCTTTTTGGGCTCTTGAGTGCGGAACAGCTCTTTATAATAGCAAAACATGAAGGCGACAATGTTATCGGGGTAAACATCGGCATAGGCCACAGGTTTCACATGACTGCGGGTGCCCATGGCAAGGCCATAGTCTCCATGCTGAGCGACTTAGAACGAAAAAAGGTGCTATCCAGAAAAAAACTCTACTTTTACGGAGACCCTGACAAATTCGATATTGAACTACTTAACAAAGAAATCATAAAGGCAAGGGCCACCGGTTTTGCTGAGGACCGGGGGCAGCTTCAGCCCGGCATAAACGCAGTAAGTTCAGCGGTCCTGGATGGAGAGGGCCGTGTGCTAGGGTGTGTCATTTTGATCGGGACATATCCAGAGGCCAAGATAGCAGAGTTCGGCCCCCTTGTCTCAAGCGGTGCCCGAAAGATTTCCGAGGAGTTGGGCCTTGCACGGCCCGGATTGTAGACGGAGGAAACACGATGGGTTCATTCAGGCATTCCAATATTCAAAAGGAGATGGAGACATACGGGTTTGACCGGGTCGTCAAAAGCCATTGCCGCATGTGCCATGGCGGCTGTGGTGTTTTGGTTTATGTAAGGGGCGGAAAAGCAGTAAAAATCGCAGGAGATCCAGATTGCCCCATAAACCACGGAACCCTTTGCTCCAAGGCCTTTGCCTCCATTCAATTGGCATATCACCTTGACCGCCTCACCTGCCCTGTGCGCCGTATTGGCCCAAAGGGCAGTGGAAGATGGGAGCGGATTTCCTGGGACGAGGCGCTTGATGCCATTGCAGAGAAGATCCTTCGTTACAAGCAACAATATGGGCCTGAATCCATTGTGTTGGGATATGGAACCGGACGGGAAAACGAAGCGGTCATATACCGGTTTGCAAATCTGCTTGGCACGCCCAATGTGCTCACCGCAGGCCACTTCTGCTATGGCCCCCGGGTGGCGACAGGAATTATTACATGCGGTTCCAACCCGATAGTGGACTATGAAAACTCTCCCCGCTGCATATTGGTGTGGGGGAATAACATTATCATCAGCAACCCGGATGAGTACAAGGGTGAGCCCTTTTCCGTGGCAGTGGACAAGGGAGCCAAGCTCATTGTGGTGGATCCCCGGCTCACCCGCATTGCGGCCAGGGCTGATGTGTGGCTGCAACTGAGGCCTGGCACGGATACGGCCCTGGCCCTTGGTATGGCCAATGTGATCATTCAAGAAGGTCTGTATGACAAGGATTTCGTGGAAAAGTGGGTCCATGGCTGGAATGAGTTTAAGAAGCGAGTCAGTGAATATACTCTGGAGCGTGTGGAAAAGATCACATGGGTGCCCAAGGAAAAGATAGCCCAGGCGGCACGCCTCTATGCAACCATCAAGCCTGCCGGCATTCAGTGGGGGGTGGCAATCGAGCAGCAGGTCACCTGTGCGGACAACGACCGAGCCTTAATGGCCCTTATGGCCATTACAGGAAACCTGGATGTCCCAGGCGGCCAGGTGCTCTTCAAGCCGCCGAGAATAAGGACAGTAAGTGAGTTCGGGGCCCACAAGATGCTGCCCAAGGAACAGGCCGCAAAACGGCTTGGGGGGGAGCGGTTCCGGCTTGCCGGCAACTTTGCCATCATCAATTCAAAATGCGTGTGGGATGCCATTCTGGAAGAAAAGCCTTATCCCGTGAAGATGCTCTTTTTCATCAGCTCAAATCCCCTTCTTACGAGGGCAAACGCCCGCTATGTTCAAAGGGCTTTGGAGGCTGTGGAATTCATGGCCGTGGCTGACTTCTTCATCACACCCACGGCTGAGCTTGCCGACATCGTGCTTCCCGCTGCCACTTGGCTTGAGATGGACTACATCGGCGATTTCTGGAAACGACACGGTTACATACTGCCCAGGAGAAAGGTGATTCAGGTGGGCGAGTGCCGGGCTGATCATGAAATGCTCAACGATCTGGCCCATAGGGTGGGGCAGGGTGAGCACTGGTGGGACAACTTTGAGCAGGCCCTGGACTGGATCCTGGAGCCCATGGGCCTAACATGGAAGCAATTCAAGGAAATGGATTATCTGCGAGGCAAGGTTGAATACGAAAAGTACAAGGAAAGGGGCTTTTCAACTCCCACAGGGAAGGTTGAGCTATGCTCCACCCTGCTGGAGAAATGGGGCTATGATCCCCTCCCCCAGTTTCGGGAGCCCCCTGAAGGCCCGTACAGCACCCCTGAGCTCTATAATCAATATCCATACATCCTGATTACCGGAAGGCGCCTGCCGGGTTTCTTCCACACGGAAAACCGCCAGCTCCCCTGGATGAGGGAGTTGCACCACGACCCTGTTGTGGAAATCCATCCTGATACTGCTAAAAAGGAGGGAATTGAAGATGGTGACTGGGTGATCATTGAATCCCCACGGGGGAAGGTAAGGCAAAGGGCCAAGTATTTTGCGGGCATGCACCCAAGGGTAGTGTCTGCCGAGCATGGTTGGTGGTTTCCAGAGGAAAAGGGCCCCTCCCATGGCTGGGACCGATCCAACATCAATGTGCTTACAAGCAATGACTATGAAAACTGCGATCCAGCCATGGGGGCCACCCACGTGCGGTGTCTGCTCTGCCGGATTTATCCGGAGGGTGAGGAGGCAGAAGACAGGAGTTAGCTAGGAGATAGAAGGATAGGAGAGGAAGAAAGGAGGAAGGGGTCCCCTATGAATAGATATAAACTGGCGATCAACGAGGAAAGTTGCTGGGGTTGCAGGACCTGTGAAGTAGCCTGCAAGCAGGAACTGAATGTGCCCGAAGGGGTTCAATTAATCAAGGTAGTGGAAGATGGTCCCCGGGCAGTAGATGATAAGCTGGAATTTGTATTCCGTGTGCGCCTCTGCCAGCACTGCGATGCCCCCCCTTGTATGGAGGCATGTCCGGAAGGGGCGATAGAAAAAAGGGCAGATGGAATTGTCATCCTGGATCAGGAACAATGTAGCGGATGTGGACTGTGCGTTGATGAGTGCCCTTATGATGCCATATCAGTGGACCAGGAAAGGGGCATTGCGCAGAAGTGTAACCTGTGTTTCCACAGGATCGACAATGGGCTCGTGCCTGCATGTGCAGACAATGTGTGTCTTGCCCATTGTATCGATTTCCTGTTCCCCTGAGAGAGATGTACCCTCAAAGCTGGCCGTAAAATTCTATGGGTTGGAGATCAGGGGAGTTGACATCTTTGTTTAATACAAGATGTTTCCTTATCTCGAGGCAGAGGTGGCATGCTGACATATAGCTCTCAGACGGTTTGAATTCATACTTATTTGATGCCAGCTCATAAAGCCCCCTCACGCCCGCTTGAAATAGGATGGAAAGATGAGGATATTTTTCAGTTGATATGGGCGTTCCCAGGTCCTCCCTCTCAATGGCAAGCCCTGAACACAACCCTGGGACATAGTTGCCAAAAAGGTCAAGGTGAAAGTGGCTCACATCCAGGAGCTGAAGGCATCTACCACCCCCTTCTCTTAGCACCTCTTCGAATGGTTTGCTTCCAAAAATCTCCGCATAGGTCTTGATTGCCCTCCCTCCCCAGTGGATCCAGTAGCGCGATGGAAGCCCTTTCAAGTATCCAGGGCCATATTTTTCTTCGAACTCAGAGAGCTTATGGGTGCCGCTATCACCTAATGCCTCTATTTCTTCACAAAATTCGGGTATCCATGGAAAGGCCCTGATACCTACCTTTCCGCAGGCCTCCATCACGCCCTTTACCTTCCAAAGCGGGATATGCTCATTGTGAAAGGGGCTTATGGAAACCAGCAGGCAAGTCAACCCCTTTTCCCTCAACGACTCCAACAGGGTGCAAGCCCCTCCCATGTCTTTATACCACGAAGAGTTGGTTTCAACATATTCTATCGCCATGCCCAAGGAAACGGCGGTTTCAACTATGGCCTTGAGACCCTCTGGATTGAGAAAGGGCTCACCCCCGCCGATATGGATGGAAGAACAGCCAAGCTCCATTATCTTCAGCATGTTTTTACGGGCCACTTCAGGGTCCAGGTAGTACTTGGGCCAGTTGGGGCTGCAGGCATAAAGACAATGAGCACACCTGGAGGTGCAATAGTAGTTGGTGATGAGCCCTCCTGATTGGAGGTGCTCTATCTCAAAAACCGGGTTGGGCATCCTCACACTCAGAAGGTGGTATATTTCACCTCTTTCCCCACCTTAACGGCCCTTGCCAATTCCATATGACGAAGGGGAGCAAAATTGCTTTTAAATTCAACTTCATCGATGCCTAGCTCTTGGCAGATCTCTTCCAGACTTATAGGGCCTTTTTGTTTGAGCAGAGCAACAATCCTTTCTTGAAGGGGGGTCAAGGCAGGTCTGCCTTTAGCCTCTTTTTTGGCAGTATAAACCGCCCACGGATCGCAAACCTTTGGGGAGGCCTTCACATCTAGGTAGCAATCTTCACACAAGGTCTCGCCAGCGTGTTCATATACTTCATCTTCCAAGATTTCGGCACCACACTTGGCACAGTTCACTAGAAACCACCTCCTGGGATTCTTTCCGAAATCCTTACATCACTTCCCCTGAAGCCCAACGAGCTTTCTGAATTCTTCTTCTATTTGTTCCTTATATTCCTCAGGGGTTGGATATAGCACTAAATAGTCCAGGTATGACCCTGTCTCTGGAGGCGAATAATCGGCTTCGATCATTTTCTCGCGCAAGTAAGCCTCGGAATGCTCAATCCACCGCTTTACAGTGTCTTCATCTACGCCCATGGTCTCAGCTATTTGGTCCATGGGAACGCCTTCTATCACATGGAGGGTCAATGCCCTTCTCCATTTCACTGGAAGCAGGCCTAGCAGCTTATAAAAATAGAGTCGACCTTCTTTTTCCTCGATTGGCTCTGTGGCTTTATGAACTTGTGGATTGGCGGCCAAGTCTTCGATGGTCAACATCTCATCAGGCTCCCAGAACTCAAAGATCTCATCCTCTGGGATCAATTCAAGGGGACTGACGCTCTTGTGAATGGACTCCATTCCCTCTTCAGCCCTGAATCTAGCCACCTCCTCGGCTATGATGTCTATAGCGATCCGAATTAGCCAGTTGTCTATGGAAAGGGGGGAGGGCTTTTTGTCCAGCTCACTAAAAGCGCGCGCCAATGTCTCATCAACTATATCCTCTATCCTTGGATAGTCAGGGGGAAGGTCTCCACTGGCACGCATGTAAGTAAGTTCGTGGCGCACAAATCTTTCTAGTTTTGGTATGTGTTTATGCACAAGATCATAGTAGGCTTGGCGATCCTCTCGTGCTGCAGCGCCTGTAGCGGCTTTCAGCCTTCTCAATTGGGCCCTTCGGGCCTTACGCCTCCATTGATCTTCCTTCCGAAGTCTGGCTACATATCTCATGAGTTGCCTTTGGAGCTCCTCGAAGGCCTCGTTGAGAGCAGATTCCAAATTTTGGGCCTCCTCTTTACTAACCAAGACTTTCTTGGGAAGATGCAATCTCAGGGCGACCGTATTCCTATCCTTGGTTTTGTGTCTCTCTATTTGAACGCCAAGCCTTACTCTGGCTACCTCAACCCTCTTGAGATGTGGTTCCAACTTAGTCTCCGCAAGCTCTTTCACCGCCCGTTTAAGATCTGCGTGTTCATTATCCTTGAAATTCTTAAAAGTGTATTTTATTTGCATCGGTAACTTTGCCTCCATGAGATTGATAATTTCGGACCCCCAACAAAAATAAGGGCTGTTTTTGGTAAGTCAATTGTCTCTAAGAACTTTTTGCGCACCAACACATTGGCATACTAAACAAAAACCAAGAAGTTGTTCGTACTTCAGGGTTTTCAAAAAACTACTCCTTTTAGAGGCTCTTCTATAACCCAAGGGGAAACGATACACGCCTTGGAGGTAAAGAGGTGAACCAAACACTATTTGCGGACTTCGATCAGGACCTTTATGAAAGGCCTCAGTAGGCCTGATGCCTTAATGGGGACCTCGAGGACAGAGCCATCCTCAACACCTGCAGGGATATTTATTGAAAGTCTCCTTCTCCCTCTCAAGAGTCCATGGCCCATACATGCTGAACAGGAGAAAAACCAAAACTCTCCACTGCCTCCACACTGAGGACATGTCCTATAGTAAGGCACTTCTAACTCCACCCTGCCCCCTATCTCGGCCTCCTCGGCTGTGAGGGTAAGCACCAAGTCTGGATTAGAACTCCACTGCCTGTGCATCTGAGATACATACGCCGCCTCTCTATCAAAATAGGGCTTCCTGTGAAAGAACTCCTGGAAGATGGAATTTTGTCCAAAAGTAGTGTCATAAATGGAAGCAGAACCATCATGAAAGCGCCTCCTCCGGCTGCTAACTTGGCGGTCGTAGGCCCTCCGCTTTTGGGGATTTGATAGCACCTCGTAGGCCTCCTGTACGTCTTGAAAACGGTGCTTGGCTCCTGGACCTGCCTTGTCTGGGTGGTACTTTTTGGCCAGGCGCCTAAAAGCGTCCCGGATATTTTTACGACTGGCGTTACGTGACACGCCTAAGATTTTATAGTAATCCTTCTGTCTCATCTTCACAACTTCCACGGCAATGGAATTACAAAAATAATTCTAGCTTCCAGAGAAGCGTTGTCAAGACACTCCCCTCTTCCCATTTGAAGTAAAGAACGGATATTAACCCAAAATTCCCAGAATAGCCCTTGTTACCTGCCCCTTGTAATCCGAGCGGGGGAGCTTCGCCTGTTTATAAGACCTTGACAACTTGGTGTCCTGGCTTATTTTTTTGAAAACTACTTAGGAGGTGATTACAATGCCTAGTCTGACCCCATGGAGAGAAAAAAAGGATGTTGAAAAATTTCGGAAAGAAGTTGACAGGCTGTTTGAGCGTTTTTTTGAATGGAGGCCTTCATTTTTCCGGACCGGCGAGGGTGAATGGATGCCTGTAGTGGATCTCTCTGAAACATCCAAAGAGATCATTGTAAGGGCAGAACTTCCAGGTATGGAGCCTGATGATATTGATGTGTCCATAACTGGTCATACGGTAACCATTAAGGGAGAACGCAAGCAGGAGAAGGAAGAAGAAGGCGAGAACTTCCACAAGATTGAACGCACTTACGGGATGTTCTCACGGACCATTCAACTGCCTGCTGAAATTGACCCTGACAAGGTAAAGGCCACATACAAAAAGGGGGTTCTTACCCTGAAGATGCCTAAGGTAAAGGCCGAAACGGTTAAGAAGGTCCAAATACAGACCAACTGATTCTAAGAATGTTTTTTGTCTCTCCACTTTACTCAGTAAAAGCGGGTGAAAAGGCCCGCTTTTTTATTTATATATAAGGCCTTGGCTAGGTCAACCTATCCCCCTCCTTGACTTACAGCAAAACTTACAGTATAAGAAGGCAGGAGACAGGAAGGCTAACTATTCTTTTACTAACTTCTGACTCCTTGGTTTAGCTGACGGCCCCTAAGAAACAGGTGGCGGAGGTTGATCCCTGCCTGCCCTAGCCCGGGCGCAGGCAGGGAATGTTGCCGGAGCGGCCTGTCTTTGCCCTTTCCGCTGGCCTGCTCCAAGGGCAAAGACAGGCAGTGAGTTGAGCTAGGATGGCGAGACGAACGTGAGCGGAGGGAATATCGCATTGTCTGGAGCCAAGAACTCAAGATTAAGTGTTTCTTTCATGAAGTACCCGAAAGGGCCGCGTTCGGGTGGATCGCTATCGCTGAAGGCTGACAGCTTATATCAGGAGGTCTCGTGAAACTCACTCCCAAGCAAAAGCAATTCCTGGCCTATCTTGCCCGTTATATTGAAAAGTGGGGTCATGCGCCCAGCTTTGAGGAAATCCGGAGGCATTTTAACTTCCGTTCCTATAACACGGTGAGCACCTATTTAAAAATCCTGGAGCGAAAAGGCTACATCCGCCTTCCAAGGCAAAAGAATAAAAAGCGTGCCATTGAGGTAATCAAACCCGTGGAGGCGGGCCGCTTTGAGCTCCCATTGCTGGGGAGGGTGGCCGCAGGAAAACCCATTGAGGCCATAGAAGACAACCAAACAATTGAGGTGCCCCCGTCCATGGCCCAGGGTGGGGATCACTTCGTGCTTCAGGTCCAAGGCAATTCAATGGAAGAGGACGGTATCCTGGATGGTGATTACGTGGTGGTGAGGAAACAGCCCACTGCGGAAAATGGGGAGACCGTTGTGGCAATCATCCACAACGAAGCCACAGTAAAAAAATACTATAAGCGAAAAGGCTATGTGGAACTGCGGCCCGCCCACCGCGGGATGCAGCCCATCATAGTGAAAGAAGAAGAGTTTCGTATCGAAGGAAAGGTGGTGGGGGTGATTAGATACTATAGGCGTTAGGCGTGAGGCATGAGGCGTGAGGCGTGAGGTGTTGGGCATAAGGCGTATACCGTAACAATATAGGAGACTCGACAATGGGAGATTTTCAAAAGTTAAAGGTGTGGGAAAAGGCAAAAAATTTAGCGATAACTCTCTATAAAATAACAGGGCAAGGTTCCTTAAATAAAGATTATAGTTTCAAAGACCAGATGAGAAGGGCTGCTATCTCTATTCCCTGCAATATAGCAGAGGGAGACGAGCTGGATACTGACAAACAAGCAATCAAATTTTTCCATATTGCAAAAGGTTCCTCTGCAGAACTCCTGACTCAGGCCATCATAGCCCATGAAATAGGATATCTGTCCAAAGACCACTTTGATTATGTAAGGCAAGAATGTGAGTCAATTTCCAAGATGCTGACAAAGCTAATCCAGGCTAGGCAAAGATAAATTGAGGCCTTAGGCATCAGGCGTCAGGCAATTAGGCGTTAGGCATTGGGCATTAGGTATCGGGTTCAAAAGACATTTTCCTTTCGCCCAACGCCTAATGCCTAACGCCCAAATATCATGTTCCGTAACATCATTCATCTTCATATTCCCGCTTTCCCCATTGAAGTGGCAAGGGTGGTAGAGCCAAGGCTGCGGGGCCGGCCTGTGGCCATTGCTCCACCTCACTCCCACCGGAGCCTTATTGTATCCGTATCTCTTGAGGCGCGCAGGGAAGGCATATTCAAGGGAATGGCCCTGCATCAGGCCAAGGCCCTGTGCCCACATCTGGAGTTGCTCCCTCCCAATCCCGAGCTCACGACAAGGGCCTTCAGGGCCCTTATTGCCCTTGTGCGCCATTATACCCCCGTGTGGGAACCTTCCAGGCCAGGACATATATATCTTGATCTGACAGGAACGGGCCGGCTTTGGGGAAAGCCCCGGGATGCGGCATGGCGGCTCAACAGAGAAATACGCTCACGCCTGGACCTTCAGGGTGTTGCCGGCATTGCCACAAACAAGATGGTCTCTGCCATTGCCTCCCGCACTCTTTCCCCGAAGCAAGAAATCATGGATGTAGAGTGCGGCCAGGAGGAATCTTTCATGGCTCCTCTGAAAGTGGTCATGCTCCCGGGGATAGGCCGCTTTCAACTCAGAATGCTTCTGCAAGATCTTGAAATAATAAGGATATGGCAACTGGCTGCCCTGGACATGGAAAGCCTGCGCCTCATATTTGGCTCCCGTGCCCCTGTTATTCATCAAAGGGCCCATGGTATTGATCCCACGCCGGTCTATCCAGCACCCTCCAGGCCAGTAGTGAGTGAGGAGATTCTCTTTGCAGAGGATGACAACGACAATGAGAGGCTCTTGGCTGCCCTTTACCACCTGGTGGAGCGGTGTGCAAGGCGTCTGAGGGAAAGGGGGGCATATCCTCAGAGGGTTGGATTACTGCTCCGATACTCCGACACAATGGAGATCAAACGCAGGATGCGCCTGCCCAGCCTTACTTACTGGGACTTTGAACTCTATCCTCATCTCAAAAGACTCTTTTTCAGTGCGTGCATCCGCAGGACCAGGGTGAGGTTTATGAAGATATGGTTCTGGGACTTTTTCTATGAGGACAATCAGCTTTGCCTCTTCGAGCAACCCTGCCCCAAGGCAGAGAAGAACAAGGCCATTGTGCAGGCGCTGGATAAGATCAGGGCTCGGTATGGCGAGAAGGCGATCGGGTATGCAAAAGCAGCATAGTTTCACCACAGAGGCACAGAGCACACAGAGAAAAGCGTTTTCATTTGCCGGGAGATACCGGCAAATGAAAACCCGCTCTATGAAAACCCCAAAAAGGAGATCACTCAAATGGAAATAAACATCTTAACAGGTCAAATAATAGGTGCAGCTATTGAAGTTCACAAGAATTTGGGCCCTGGCCTTTTAGAGTCTGCTTACGAAGAATGTCTTTGCCATGAACTCACCTTGAGGAAGCTTGCCTACAAAAGACAATTACCTCTACCGGTTAAATATAAAGGGCTTAGATTGGACTGCGGTTAGATGTTTTGGCCTATCGGCATCTCCCGATAGGCCAAAAACTCTGTGGTCTCGGTGTCTCTGTGGTGAAATATGGAACTTATCCATCTAAATATCCACTCCCATTATTCCAAGGGATGGGGGATTCCCACCATAGAGGAGCTGTGTCATGCGGCCAAGGCACTTGGCATGAGAAAACTTGCCCTCACTGATACCAATGGCCTCTATGGCCTTATATTTTTTATTCAGGAGGCCCGAGAAGCAGGCATAGAACCCATAATCGGGAGTGAGCTTGTGGCAGGCAGCCACAGGGCCCTTCTTCTTGTAAAGGATCATCAGGGTTACAAAAACCTCTGCCGCATCATCTCGGCCAGACACTGTGATCAGGATTTTGATCTTATACGATCCATTGCCCTAAATCGAGATGGTCTCATAGTTATCTCTGATGACTTCAGGCTCCTCAAGGCCTTAAAACGCAATGGAAATGATGACCTTTTTGTAGAGCTATCCCCAGGGTTTCAGATGGGGCGCTGCTATGCCTTTTCCCGCAAGAGCGGCATCCCGCCAGTTGCCACCAACAGGGTGTATATGAGGCAAAAGGAGGAGTTTTTCCTTCACCGAATCCTGAGGGCCGTGGCCCTCAACAGCAAGTTGTCAGCCCTGGGCCCGGGTGACACCTGCAATGAGCACAACTTCCTTGTCCCCCCTCAACACATGATACGCCAATTTCCCCACGTACCCTCTGCCATCTCCAATACTGTAAGAATAGCTGAGGCGTGTCTAACCAAGTGGGATTTCACCGAGATTATCTTCCCACGGTACAATGGAATGGGAGATCGAGAGGCATTCGAGCGGCTTTATCGCGCTACTATAGAAGGATGCAAGCGCCGCTATGGCCGCATTAGCCCCGAGGTAAGGGCCAGGGTGGAGCACGAAATGCGCATCATCAAAGAAAAGAACTTTGCCCATTATTTCCTTGTGGTGGCAGACATTGTGGGAGAAACACCACGTTCCTGCGGAAGAGGAAGCGCTGCAGCCTCCATTGTCTCCTATGCCCTGGGCATCACCCATGTAGATCCCATCAGGCATAACCTTTTCTTTGAGCGGTTCTTGAATCCGGGCCGAAAAGACCCACCTGATATTGATGTAGATTTTCCATGGGATGAACGCGATGCAATCATTGACCGGGTCTTTGCCAGGTATGGGACTCGCAGGGCCGCTATGGTGGCTAATCACAATACCTTTGCAGCCAGGGCTGCCATCCGGGAAGTGGCCAAGGTCTTCGGCCTCACAGAACAAGAGATCAGCAGGGTCACCAGCAGAATAGGACATGCATGGTCCCTAAAGGAAATCTATAAAGAAATTGAACGCCATCCTAAGATGAAGGGAATTCGGTTCAGAAAACCATGGGATAAGATACTCGCTGCTGCAGCCCGGCTGCAAGCCCATTTTAACCATCTTTCCACCCACTGCGGGGGCCTCGTGGTGGTGCCAGACCAAATACGTAACCATTGCCCGGTGGAGATATCGGCCAGTGGGCTGCAGGTGCTTCAGTGGGAAAAGGACTCGGTTGAAGATGCAGGCCTTGTCAAGATAGACATACTGGGCAACCGCAGCCTTGCAGTCATCCGTGACGCCCTGGATATGATTTACAAAAATTATGGCAAAAGGATCGACTATACATCCCTCAACCCCCTGGATGATCCCAAAACCATCCGCATCTTTTATGATGCCGATACCTTTGGTGTGTTTTACTTTGAAAGCCCGGCCACTCGCCAGGTGCTCACACAGGTAAGCTCTGGTTTCACCTTTGAGCAATACAGCAAGCTCGATCATTTTCACATCAACGTAGTAGTGACCTCCATTATTCGCCCAGCCTCCAACCAGTGTATCCACACCTGGGTAGAAAGGCTTCACGGGGCCCCATGGGACGCGCCCCACCCCCTTTTGCGGCCCGTGTTGAAGGAGACCCTTGGGGTCATGGTCTTCCAGGAACAATTGAGCCAGGCTGCCATTCATCTGGCCGGTTTTGACCCGGCCGAGGCAGACACCCTTCGCAAGGTGGTGAGCAAAAAGCACAAGCAAAAGAAACTGCGGGACTTTCATGAAAGGTTCATAAAAGGGGCACAGGAAAGAGGCGTGCGGTTAAAGGTGATCAACGAGGTATGGTCTATGATCATGGGTTTTGACGGCTATAGCTTCTGCAAACCCCATTCGGCCAGCTACACCCTGGTGGCATACAAGTCAGCCTATCTTCGGGCCCATTATCCGGCCGAATTCATGGCAGCAGTGATCTCCAATGGCGGAGGCTATTACTCCATGCTAGCATACATCTCAGAGGCCAAAAGAATGGGCCTCAAGGTGCTTCCCCCTGATATAAATGAAAGTGAAATCAAGTATACGGGCAAAGGTAATCAGGTGAGAATAGGGCTCATGCAATTGAAGGAACTGGGTAAAGACGCCATGGAGGCCATCATAGAGGAGAGAGGCAAAAACGGGCCATTTGTGTCATTTGACGATTTTTTGAGCCGAACCTCAGGGTCAGTGCACTTCCAAGATGCAAGGGGCCTCATAAAGGCGGGATGCTTTGACCGCCTGGCCCGCGCCACTTCGCGGGCCCAACTCATATGGCAGGCGCTCAAATTTTATGGCAGCAAGGCAGCCGCTGCCCAGGCGATCCAAGAGACATTATTGCCCCCCTCGTCTCCGCGAACAAAGATAAATTGGCAAAGGGGTCTGTCTTTTCCAGGCCCTGCGCTGAGCACGAAATCTGTCATTAAACACGAGATGGAGGCCTTTGGCTTTCCCCTGTCCATTCACCCTCTGGACCGATACAAGAAAACCATAGAAAGGGTGAACCATGTAAAGGCCAAGGAGTTAAGAAAATGGGTAGGGAAATACGTGACCACAGTGGGCTGGATGGTCACATCAAAGAGTGTGTATTCCAGAGACGGCAGGCCCATGCAGTTTATAACATTTGAGGACACCACCGCCCTTTATGAGACCGTGCTTTTCCCTGATGCCTATCAGCGCTACTGCCACATGCTGGTGAGCCCTGGACCATATGTGCTTCAAGGAGGGGTCCAAGAAGAACACGGGGCCATCACCCTTGTGATCCATAAGCTCTCCCATCTCACTTCACTTACCAAAGGAGATCCTCTAAGGCCTCTTTCAGCCCAGGGAAGAGGAATTTAAACCCCAAGACCTGAAGCCTTTTAGGGAGGGCCTTCTGGCCTGTAAGGAGCATGGAGCCGAATTCTCCAAGCAGCATCCTGATCAAAAAGCCTGGAACAGGGGGTAGAAGCAGGGGTTTTCCCATTACCTGCGCCAAGGTCTCGCAAAACTGCCGATTCGTCACAGGGCGAGGGGCAGTGCAATTGAAAGGGCCTTTTATCTTGCCGTTTTTCATAAAAAATGAATAGATCCTTACCAAGTCTTTAATGTGTATCCAAGGGAACCACTGATTCCCACTTCCCAAAGGGCTTCCCAGGTAATACTTGAATGCTGGTAGCATCTTGGCCAGTGCCCCGCCCCCTTTTCCCAGCACAATACCAAATCTTGCAATTACCACCCTAAAGCCCATATCCTGGGCCTTCATGGCCTCCTGCTCCCACCTGACAGCCACCTGGGCCAGAAAATCATCACCCGGGAGGGACTCTTCATCAACCTCCTCGTCTCCTCGAGGTCCATAACAGCCAACCGCAGATGTGCTTATAAGAAGGGTCTCCTCGCCTCTCCGCTCTTCAAGGGCCTCCACCAACCGTCTGGTGGTCATCACCCTGCTTGCCAATATGGCCTCTTTTTTCTTTTTGCTCCACCTGGAAAAGATGGACTCTCCCGCCAGATTAATGGCCACTTCACAGCCCCTTACCGCACCCTGCCATTGCCCCCCCTCTACAGGATCTCCTTCAATAAGCTGAATGCCTTTAGGGAGATCCTTGTGCCCCTGACCAGAGCGTGTAAGGACCACTATTTGATGGCCTTGCTCAACTAAATGGGCTGAAAGGGCACGTCCCACAAAGCCGGTGCCACCTGTCATGAATATTTTCACGCCTTTCTCCCCATCCCCGGGATTCCTTGACATGGTGTTAACCCAAAACTATGCTCTTGCCGACATAGAGAATATATCATTTAGTACAAGGGCTCCCAGAACTTGTCAACAACCTGTAGGTGACCTCAACAGGAAACAAACCAGGACTTATTTGATGGCCAAAATCCCTTACGTTGACCTTTCATGTTGCAACCTCTGTGAGGCTTGCATAGAAATTTGCCCCCAAGTCTTTGCCATTAACCCAGAAACCGAACTACTGGTGATCCAGTCCCTGGACCACTACCCGGAGGAATTGGTGGAGGAGGCAATGGCCTTCTGTCCAGGCGATTGTATCAGTTGGGAGGAGTAAAGGAGCGAACCATGTTTGAAGACAAGGAAAAGAAGGTCAAAAGGCTCATAGATGAGCATATGGACAAGGTGGGAGGATGCCTGGGCTGCTTCAAAAAATGCATTGAAGCATTCCTCCAAGGCGAACTCCAAGAGGCAGAAGCGATCCATGAAGACTGCGATTATGCCGAGACCGAGGCAGACATTATAAGGAGAAAGATAGCTGACTCCCTGTTTTCAGGTGCCTTCCTGCCCCTTGTAAGAAAAGACATCTATATATTGAGCGAATCCATTGACGAAATCGCAAATAGTGCCGAAAAGGCCTCTGACATGGTTGTGTTCCAGCGTCCCGAAGTCCCCCCTGAATATGCCGACAGAATCCTGGACATAGTGGGTGCCACCATGGAAATGTTTAGAAACTTCAGGGAGGCCATAGCCCGCTTCCTGCCTGGTGAGGATCTTGGTGAGACATCGGAATATCAATTTATCCATGAGGCTATCTCCGACCTGATAGACATGGAATCTACTATAGACAAAAAAGAAGAGATGCTTATGCGAGACATCTTTAGAAGTGAAATGCCTCTTGCACAAAAAATCCAGCTCGAACGGTGTGTTCAAAGAATTACCGCTATTTCAGACAAGATAGAAGACGCTGCCGACAGGCTCAATGTGCTCATAATAAGTGAAAAATTATAGTCTTATCCATGAAATCATCCTCATTGCATAGCCACTATCTTGTCAAAGCTGCGATGATTTCGCTCTGGGTCCTGGCTGTCTTCTGGATTTGCCTGTATCCCCTAGGCCTCGCATTCGCAAAGGAAGGCAAAGAGTTTGTGCTTTTAACCGCACCTGCCGATAAGTCAAGCCCTTACAAGGCCATCTTCATTGCCCTTTTCGGCGGGATCGGACTTTTCATGTACGGAATTCACCTGATGAGCAAAGGGCTGCAAAGATGGGCGGGAAACAAAATAAAGGCCATACTTTCAAGG
>JAMOVZ010000486.1 GCA_027061865.1 Desulfobacterales bacterium | reverse complement strand
TAACTTTAAAACGGTGCCCAATACAGCCACTGTAAAACACCTTCCTTTTTTCTTTGCCCAAATGCCTCAGCCTCTTGGCCCTCTCTTTTACCACATCTTGCGGCAAGTGCTTGGGGAGCTTTGCCGCCCTGGTCCCAGGACGGGGGGAGTACCGAAATACGTGAAGATAGGATATGGGCAGATCCTTGAGCAAGGCCACTGTGTTTTCAAATGCCTGCTCCGTCTCACCAGGAAAACCTGCCATTACATCGACCCCAATGGCAGCCAGAGGCAGATGACGCTTTATTTTCAACACAAGGGCCTCAAAATCTTCTGGCATGTAATTCCGGCCCATTTTTTCCAGGATTTCCCTGTCCCCGCTTTGAAGCGGAATGTGAAGATGTGGGCATAACCACTCCTCAGTGCCCATCATTTCTATCAGCTCGTCTGAAATCTCTCCTGGCTCAAGGGAGCTCAGCCTGATTCGCATTGCAAGGCCACTGGAGCCTATTAACCGAAGCAACCTTGTTAATTCTCCCTCCCCTCTTCTTTCAACACCGTACTTGCCGAGGTGGATGCCGGTTAGCACCACCTCCTTATAGCCCTCCCCTTCCAAGCTCTCCAACACAGCAAGGGCCTCGTTTGGTTTGAGGCTCCTGGGCCTCCCCCTGGCGTAAGGCACTATGCAGTAGGAGCAGAATGAATCACACCCATCCTGGATCTTTAAGAAGGCCCGGGACCTCTCAAAAAACTTGCCGGCCTTCAAGGGCTTCAGGTCAACCTGGGTTTGCACATCACTTACAGCTATAAAGGTTTGACCCCCGGGGCCGGCTTGATCTGCCAAATCAGGAATCCCTGCCTTTTCCGGATTGCCTATTATCCCATCTACCCCATCAAGTTCACCAATCTCCTTAGGGGCAACTTGAGCATAGCAGCCTGTAACCAAAACACGGCCGTATATGGGTTTGTTCCGGACCGCCTTAGAGATTGCCTGCCTGGATTGGCGCACTGCCTCTTGTGTCACCGCGCAGGTATTTATCACCACCAGGTCGCAAGGCTCGCCCTTTTCGGCCTCAACCCATCCCTGCTCAAGCAGCTTGGACCTGATGTAAGCTGACTCACATTGGTTTACCTTGCAGCCCAGAGTAACGACCCGCACTCTTTTTGATATCCCGCTCATGCTTTTTATTATAACTTGGCCGCATTCCACCTTGCATACCTATTTTCCCATCTTGAACGGCCTTATGCCGTCAAACAAAAAGGAGGGGAAATAAGATGAACTCAGCCGGTTAGTGCTTGTTTTTGATTTATGAAGTCTGGCAGATGAATCAAATAAGGGCCTTGTTGAATTTCACACTCATGGCTTGGGCTGGACATACTGCAACACAAAGCTCGCAAGCACTGCATTTATCGCTGTTGAACACTACCTCCATTTCGGGGCGCTTTATATAAAGTGCCCCCGTTATACAGACGGCCGTGCATGCGCCACAATGAAAACACCTCTCCTCGTCCCGCTTGATGTCTTGAGCAACGCTCTCCACCTTGATGCCAAGGCTTTTGAGGTACCGAATCCCCCTTTGAAAATCTTTTCGCTCCCCGGTCAATTCCATTACCAGGAAGCCTTCTTTCCTGGGGTATATCACTGCCTTCAAGATGTTGAAGGTCAGATCAAACTTCTTCACCAGGTTCACCACCACAGGTTGATCAGCAATATCTTTGGGAAACCTCAACGAGATTATTTTGGAGTACATGAGCCTTTACCTTCGACCCCTTTAGCCCTTTACTTTGTTAAGAACCCTTTCAAAGCCCGGAAGCGCCCTTTCTATCACCCCGTCTGCCACACAATAGGCGATCCTAAAGTGCCCTGGCCCCCCGAATCCACTGCCAGGAACAACCAGGATGTTTTCCTCTTGGAGTTCCGCAACGAAACGGACATCATCTTCAATGGGCGACTTGGGAAATAGGTAAAAGGCACCCTCTGGCTTTACCACCTCGTATCCGCACTTTGTAAGCCCTTCGTAGAACAGGTCCCGCCTCTTTTGGTAGATGGAAATGTCAACGCTCTGGTCTAACAACTTTGCTACAGCCCTCTGCATCAAGGCTGGGGCATTCACGTAACCGAGGATCCTGTTACAAAGGACCATGCCCCCCAATATCCCCTCTTTGTCAGAGATCCCGGGATGTGCGGCAGCAAACCCTATCCGCTCCCCAGGGATGGAGAGGTCTTTTGAAAAGGATGTGACCACAAAGCTTTCAGGGTATGCGTCAAACACACTTGGCACGGTGAGGCCGTCAAATACGATCTTCCTGTACGGCTCATCAGAGATAAGATATACCGTCTTGCCAAACTTCTTGCTTGCATCAGTCAGGAGTTGGCCCAGTGAGGCAAGCTCTTCCCCTGAGTACACCTTGCCAGTTGGGTTGTTGGGGGAATTTATGAGCACCGCCTTTGTCCTCTCTGAAACGGCAGCCTCTATGGCCTCTAAATCCAGGGAAAAGTCCTCCTTGGTGGGGACAATCTTTGGTACGCCTTGGTGATTGTCCAGATAAAAATTATACTCAACAAAATACGGGCTTGGAATAATCACCTCTTCTCCAGGATTGAGGATGGTTTTAAGTATTACGTTCAGCCCTCCTCCAGCCCCCACTGTCATGACGATATTATCAGGGGTAAAGTGGGCCTTGTTGTAACTGTTCAAGTAATCTGCCACCGCCTGCCTGCTCTCAACATATCCTGCATTGGGCATGTAGCTGTGGAGCCCAGGCTTTGGGTCCGCCACCAATTCCTTCAGGACTTCCTTAAAGACCGGGGGTGGTTCAAGATCCGGATTCCCTAAGCTGAAGTCATAAACATTCTCAGGCCCATATTTTTGCTTCCTTTTATTACCCTCTTCAAACATCTTCCGAATCCAGGATGATCTCTTTATGGATTCTCTTATTTTCTCTGATACAGACATCAAATATCCTCCCAACCCATGTTTTGTGCTCCATTTTTTGGCTTCTCCTCTACCAATCCCACACTAGGAGCACTGAAATTTCGGAATCATTACACACTCTTTAGCCAAACCTTGTCAATAAAAAACCCGGCTTATCCCCCCTCTGCCCCCTGGCCCGCCTTTCAGAAAATATCCAAAGGGCTTTTTACTCCAAGACGGTTGGCCTTAGCGACATGAGTGTAGATCATGGTGGTTTGGACGCTGGAATGGCCCAATAACTGCTGGATCGTACGTATATCATAGCCCTCTTCCAGCAGGTGTGTCGCGAAACTGTGCCTGAGGGTATGAACAGAAACAGGCTTGTCTATACCTGCCCTTTTTGCAGCCTCCTTGACCTGTTTTTGCAGTGTGCTGGGATGAATGTGATGGCGCCGGATCACATGCCCACGAGGATCAACAGAGAGTCTATCAGACGGAAACACCCAAAACCAAGCCCACTGGATGCCGGCTTCCGGAAACTTTCGCTCCAGGGCTATTGGCAACCATACCCCTTCCACCCCATTCTCTCTGTCCTGTTCATAGAGCTTGTGTACTTCTTCCAAATGTTTGCGCAATTCAGGCCGTAACGACTCTGGCAACACCGTAACTCTGTCCTTGTCACCTTTGCCCGAGCGCACCAAGATATATCCTTGCTCGAAGTCAATGTCCTTGATCCGGAGAGTGATACATTCCTTGAGCCTCAATCCGCATCCATAACATAGCCCCGCCATAAGCGCACCAGCCCCCTTCATATTAGCTATTAGGCTGCGTGCCTCCCGCCTGGACAAGACAACGGGCAGGCGCCTCTTAGGATGAGCGCGGACAGCATCTGATATATCCCCTAATTCTCTACCCAGGACATGTCGAAAGAAAAACAGCATTGCACTTAGGGCCTGGTTCTGGGTGGAAGGTGCCACACGCCTCTCCACAGCCAAGTAGGAAAGAAAATCTTTGACCATCCCTCCATTTAATCTTGAAAGGGAGCACCCCTTGGTATAGCGGTAAAATTCCCGCAACCAACCCATATAGTTGCGCTCTGTAGATAGGGAGCGGTGCTTTAGCCGCAAAGCGCGGCGCATACTTTCGGCGGCCTCTAGCCATTCTCTATTGAATTTTCCATCCGACGATTGACCCTCCGGGACCCTTTCCCGAAAAAACAAAAACACTTCAATGGCCTCACGGGCCTGCTTGAGCTGCCAGTCTTCACAATATTTGGACAGCTCCCCCACAAAACGCTCCACATCATCCCTTGCGAGCTGGGCGTCAACATCTTTCTTAAGGAACTGGAAAAATCTTTGTACCCACATTACATAATAGGGAATTCGTTTTTCAGGGACCGTGCCCTGCCGCAGCAAATACCGCTGAAACCTATTCATCAACAGGCTGTCTACAGGATTTTTATATTTATTTAGTTTCTTCATAATATTTTATTTTGCCACATATTAAAGATATTATCTGCGCCCCTTTCACATCCCACATTTAATCCCTTCCCTCAACCAAGTCAACCAGTTCGCCCTAAACCCACTAATTTCAGGTAGTTTCCCCAGCTGTCTGCAAATACCAGCCCTCCAACCCATTCAGCCCAAGACCGCTCAGGTTCATTGACAACACCCCTTCCAAATGATAAAAGTGTATTCAAC
>JAMOVZ010000485.1 GCA_027061865.1 Desulfobacterales bacterium | reverse complement strand
CAACCGCCAGCGGGTCCTGGTGAAGATACTTTGCTCCGTGCGAAAGGCTCACCCCCGGGCGCCAATGTTTCGAGTCTTGGCCTCGCCGAAAAGCGCCTTGAAAACTGTCCTGGATTTGGCCGGGGTGCCCATTGGGGTTTCCAAGAATACCATTATCGAATATGTGACAGACCGGATGCTCGCTGCAGAAGGCCTCAGCCCTCATGAGATCGTCAAACGGTCAGTGCCCGTCATACCTGAGCGATACCAGTTGCTCCTTCAAGGACAGCTCAAGGCCGCCACCCTGCCGGCTCCCCTGGCCATGAGCGCCATGGCCGCTGGCGCAAGGGCATTGGTTTCCGACAGCTCACATCCCGAATTCAGCGTTAGTGTGTTGAGCTTTCATGTCAAGGCCATCAAGGAGAGGGCCTTTGCAATACGGGCTTTTCTCAGGGCATGGGATAGGGCGGTAGCAGAGCTTAACTCAAATCCGCAGGCATTTCACCTCATGATGTTGAAGAAGATTAGGGTTCCCAAAAACGTACAATCTGCTTACCGCATCCCGCCCTTTGTAAGGGGGGAGGTTCCCAGTCCTGCCCAATGGGCCGATGTGATGGCGTGGATGAAGGAAAAGGGCCTGCTTTCATCTCCGGTTCCCTGTAAAGATTCCATAACAGCCGAGTTCCTCCCGTAATTTCCTGATGATAAGGGTAAACGACCTCTCCTTTGCCTATGGCCAACATCCCTCAATATTTAAAGGGTTCAACCTATCGGTAGAAAAAGGTGAGGCGTGGGTTGTGATTGGCCCTTCGGGTTGTGGGAAAACCACGCTTCTCTATTTATTGGCAGGACTTCGCCGGCCTTTGTCAGGCCGGATCTTTATAGAGGAGAAATTGATCACTCGGCCGCGGCCCCGAACCGGCCTGGTCTTACAGGATCATGGGCTCCTGCCTTGGGCGACGGTATTTAATAATGCAAGGCTTGGGCTCAGCATCTGGGAGTTTTACGGCCCAGATGGAAAACACGCCCCCCGGGACTCTAAAATAAATAAAAAAGAGGCTGACAAGCGGGTGGATTTTTGGTTGAAAAGGCTTGGCATCCTTCACTTAAAGGACAGGTATCCCATCCAGCTTTCCAGGGGCCAGAGGCAGCGTACTGCAATTGCCCGAAGCCTGGCCATGGAGCCGGACTTGCTCTTGCTGGATGAGCCATTTTCCGCCCTGGATGCCCCCACGCGCGAGGAATTGGAGCGTTTGGTGCTGGATCTAAACTTCAAACAGGAATTGACCTATATTTTGGTTACTCATGATATCGAGGGGGCTGTGGCCATGGGGGCAAAGATCTTGATCCTCCAGAAAGGGCAAAACAGCCGCCCTAGGGTGATTGAAAACCACTGTTGGGGCCGGGTAGGCGGTGTTAAAGGGAACTTGTTCCTAGAGCAATGTGATAAAATCCGCCTTGAGCTGGGGGGGGCGCTCTTTTGAAATCGGGTTTCACATTAAGGGGAACTATCTGGGGCATCCTTATGCTTTTGGTAGGATGGGAAGTCCTAGCCCTTGCCCTCAATCAGCCAATCTTGCCTACACCAGTTCAAGTGCTGAAGGCCTTTTTTGAATCCATTTTTGGACATTTAGGCCTGCATCTCTTAGCCAGTAGTGCCAGGGTTGTGGCCGCCATTCTTGCTGCTGTGGCCACCGCAGTGCCTGCCGGGCTGGGTCTAGGGCAACTGCCGGCCCTAAACAGGATCTTTTCGCCCTTGATAGCTGTCATCTATCCGATTCCCAAAATTGTGTTTTTGCCTGTAATCTATGTAATGATGGGAATTACGGATTTCTCCAAGGTGTTCTTGATAGCCATCATAATCTTTTTCCAGATCTTGGTGGTAGTGAGGGATGAGGCGGCAAACCTTCATCCTGAGCTGATCCTTTCTGTTCGCTCCCTGGGAGCAGGAAGGCTTGCCCTTTTCCGTTATGTGTATTTGCCCGCCTCTTTGCCAGCAGTGCTTACGGCACTCCGGGTATCCGTGGGAACAGCCGTTGCCGTCCTGTTTATAGCCGAGCAGTCACTCACCACATGGGGCCTTGGTTACTATATCGTGGTGGAAACCTATCAAGTATTGAGATACGAGGAAATGTACGCCGGAATTGTGGCCATGAGCCTGTTGGGCCTGGTCCTTTACCTCATTATTCATGCGCTGGAGGCAAAAGTGACGCGCCACCTAGATCAAGGCGTGGAGGGAATGGGCTAAAAAGGGTTTCATGGATCGAGCACAAGACAATGGCTCAAACAAGCTAGTTTTAAGCCCGTGGCTCCTTGCGATCCGTCCCAAGACCCTTTGGGCCGCGGTCTCTCCAGTTGTTGTGGCATCAGCCATGGCTTATTGGCAAGGTGATTTCAGGCCCTTGCCGGCAGTTGCATGCCTGTCGGTTGCTCTCTTGTTACAAATAGCAGTCAATCTAGCCAATGATTACTTCGATTACGTAAAAGGAATTGATACAGCGGAGCGGGTTGGCCCGACCAGAGTAACCCAAGGAGGACTAATATCACCGGAAACTGTAAGGAAGGCCATGATTGTGGCCTTGGCCCTAGCACTTGCGCCGGGAATTTACTTGATCCTTCGGGGTGGATGGAGCCTGGCACTCATTGCAGCGGCATCAATAATTGCGGCCCTTGCATACAGTGGAGGCCCATATCCCCTGGCATCCCATGGCTTGGGGGATCTTTGCGTCTTTGTCTTCTTTGGCCCTGTGGCGGTTTGCGGCACATATTATGTGCAAGCGCTTAGGCTTACTCCTGTAGTCCTGTGGATAAGCGTTGCCTTTGGCCTATTGATAACGGCTATCCTGGTGGTCAACAACTTGCGCGACATAAATACTGATAAAAAGAGCGGAAAGACCACGTTGGCAGTCATCTTGGGCGTGAAGGGCACATTGATGGAATATACTTTGCTGATTATGGCCGCCTATGCGATCGTGGTGGCCCTTGTGCTCAAAGGCTTGATCCCTGTATGGTGTTTATTCCCCCTTCTGTCATTGCCTCTGGCCTTCAAGTTATGCATGGCTCTTTGGCGAAATCCTGCTGGATTTGGGCTCAATCAGGCGCTCTCCCACACCGCTCGCCTGTCCATGATCTTCAGCCTATTGCTCTCCCTTGGCTTTCTAATGCCCACCTAATCCCATCTTTTTCCGGCTTAAATTATCTTATTAATGGTCAAGCTAAAGAACTCTTTGCTGCTGATTTTCATTACCGAAACATGTTGAAATAAGGGGCCGAGAAATAACGTCGCACTTGATTCTTTTCTTACACATTGCAGCCCATATTGCAATGGGAGATGGGGTATGCATAGGCTTTGTTCTGCTCATAACTATGGATGGCTACAGTGTAATTCTTTCAAATTGAAATAGGTTGGGAAATATGGCCCGCATCTTGCTATTTAACCAATTTGAGATACCGCCCATGGGTTTTTATAACCGCTTTGCACTACTGAAGCGATGAGATTCATGCCCCACATTATCCGATATTGCACAAAGACCCACAAAGGACTCAAGAAACTGTCCAATGAGGATTCTTTTGTTGTGATTGATGACATTTCCATAAAAAGTGGTTTACGGGATGATAGGGCTGCAGCGCTCTTTGCCGTTGCCGATGGCATTAGCGGCCGTATTGGAGGGAAAAAGGCCAGTAACATGGCTGTTAGTTGTTTAAGGAAATATTTTGAAGGGCACCAAAAAGGGAATATTGTTGGTGGTGAAAAAGAGGAAAACCTCAAGGTGTTGGAACGGTTAATCTTTGAGATACATGAAAAAATCTCCATGACTTCTGATAAAGTTGAAAAGTGCAGGTACATGGGTACGACCCTTTCCCTGTTACTGGTTCATAAGATGAGTGCCCTTATTGCACATGTTGGTGACAGCAGAATTTACAGGCTGAGAAGCGGAAATCTGATTAAACTGACCCATGACGATACAGTCGCTCAGCTTTCAATGGAGATGGGGCATATGGGGGCTGAAGAGGCTGAGAGGCATCCTCTCCGCCATGCACTATCACAAGCCCTGGGCCAGGGCGTGGACATGGTCCAGCTCAGGTTTGAAGAATTAAGGGCTGGCGACATATTTTTACTCTGTACTGACGGGCTATACGAAACGGTGCCGGAAAAGGAAATAAAAGACCTGCTTGAAGCCGGGGTCATGGGAAGTCAGGTATGTGATTCTCTTGTCTGCAGGGCCCTGGGAGGGGGCGGGCCTGATAATATCACGGTAATAGTGGTCCAGGTCCTTTGACTATTCTCCCTTGTGGCCGGAACATTCGGTTAAACAGGATAACATGGGAAACAGCCTGCAAATAGGAACTGTGATTAATGATAAATGGGTGATCCTGGAGTTCATCGCCAAGGGTGGAATGGGTGAGGTTTACAGGGCCCACCAGCTTAATCTCAAAAGAGATGTGGCCATCAAGATAATATCAAAAGAATGGCTTGCAACCTTGCTGGAGGATGAGGAAGGGAAGGTAGTGGGGCTGGAAAGATTTAGGAATGAAGTGCAGGCAATGGCACAGGCACAGCATCCTAACATCCTTCAGATTTTCGACTACGGAACATTTTCGCCTCCCGGGCACCCTGATCAAAACCCTCTGGAATA
>JAMOVZ010000484.1 GCA_027061865.1 Desulfobacterales bacterium | reverse complement strand
ATTTCGGCATTGCCTGTGACTATGCCTGCGCCTGTGCGGCCCAGCACAAGGCAGAGGCCCGCATTCTTTTCAGCTTTGGTGCGGTCTCGCTGTTTTTAAACCGTTTGGAGGGGTGCTCATTCATCCTAGGCCTGCCAATTGGTCCTGTGGGCCAGAACCGGTGGTTTGACCGCATGCCTTGGACCAAGATCCTCAGCTATGAACAGAGAATGATGACCCAGATGGCCGGGGCGCCAAACCTGTTCATGGCCTTTTCCGGGACCGGGAAGCCCATCATGAAAACCAAGCCACGGTGGTGGGAGGATCCAGCCTTCATGAAGGTGGAGCAGGATGAGGGATTTGTGCAGATGGAGGTGGAGGGGCAAGCTGAGGTGTATGAGAAGATCATGAAGCTGGCCGGTGTGCTGGAAGAGGATGAAGACTCAAAGGATGAGGATTAATTCCACTGACAGTGCAGTGGAACAACTATAGTCAATAAAGGGGGCAAAAGAGATGAGCAACGAAAGACCTTACTGGAACATGGAGATGGAGCCTTTGCTCAATACTCCTGAGATGGAAAAAATCCAGCTTGAAAGACTAAAAAAGATGCTGGCACGCCTGAAGGCCAACGCGCCTTTTTACACACGCATCCTTGAAGAGGCCCGACTGGATCCTGAAAAGCTTACCGGCTTTGATGAATTCAAGGAAAAGATCGGGCTTTTCAACAAACAATCACTTCTTGCCTTGGTACAGGAGTGCAAGGGCGACTTTCTCAAGGTCCTTGACCAGATCATGCCGGTATCCGTTGATGATTTGGACTACATGGCCACCACTACTGGCACCACCGGCACACCTACACCCTATCCACTGACCAACTATGACATTAAGGAGCTTTGGGGGGAGTCCATGGTGCGGGGGCTTTGGCGCGCTGGAATCCGGTCTCATGACAGGATGTTATTTTGCTTTGCCCTTTCCATGGTGATTGCAGGGGTCCCCTTACTGATAGGGCTTCAAAAATTGGGCTGCATGGCAATCCCGGTTGGGGCAGAGGCCAAGAGCGAACGGATCCTTCTGATGCAAAAGCTCTTCCAAGGCACATTTTATGTGGGCACCCCCTCCCTGGCAGAGTACCTAATCGAGCAGGCACCCAAGGTTCTTGGCAAAGAAGTCGGGGAGCTTGGCTTCAGGGCCTTGGTGTTGGGCGGTGAGCCTGGGGCAGGGATTCCCGCTGTAAAGCAGAAGCTGGAGAGTGCTTACGGCTGCAGAATTTTCGATGCCGGGGCTGGTTTCGGGTTCTCATGTGATCATGAAGAATACCAAGGCATGCACTGGGTGGCAGATGACTTGTGTTATTACGAACTGGTTGATCCAGAAACCAAGGCACCGATCCCCATGGAACACGGCGCAAAAGGCGAAGCGGTATTCACCATGCTGGTCGGCGACGGCTTTGTCTGGATGCGCCAGAGCATGGGGGATATTCACCAGGTGTTCACCGAGCCCTGTCCTTGCGGCCGCACGGGTTTCAGATACAAGGTTATCGGTCGTGCAGATGACATGCTCAAGGTCAAGGGTGTGATGGTTTATCCAAGCCATATCAAGGGGATAATAAATGAGTTCGTCCCGCGGGTGACCGGTGAGATGCGCATTGTGCTAGAAGAAAGACCCCCTCGGGTCGTGCCACCGCTTAAAATACGTGTGGAGCATGCAGAGGGGATTGCAGGTGCAGAGCTTGAGGCCTTGGAAAAGGAAATCGTGGAGGCTATGAGCCGCAGACTTAAGATCTCACCCAAGATCTTGTGGGCTGAGCCTGGCAGCCTGGAACGCAGTCATTACAAGGGCCAGGTCTTTGAAAAACTATATGAAAAGAAAGAAGGATAATGGTCATGCAGGATGTCTATATTATCGGTGTGGGCATGACGCGTTTTGCCAAACACCTGGACAGAACCGAAAAAGACCTGGTGGCTGAGGCCGTCAAGGTTTGCCTGAAGGACGCAGGCCTTCAGACTGGCGATCTTCAGGCCGCCTGGTTCTCCAACTCCATGTGGGGATATTTTGGCGAGCAACACTGTATAAAAGGGCAAGTAGCCCTGAGGCCCTTGGGAGTCCAGGAGATTCCTATCATTAACGTGGAGAATGCTTGTGCCGGGGCCTCCACGGCACTTCATGGGGCCTGGATGGGGGTTGCTTCAGGGCTTTATGAGTGTGCAATGGCCGTGGGAGTGGAAAAATTATATAGCGAAGACCGTGAAAAGACCTTCAGGGCTTACTGGGCAGGAGTTGATGTATCAAACATAAAGGGGCAGCTTGCCGCGTGGCGCAGCGTTCTAGATGGATTAAAGCTTGAGATTCCACCGGATCAGGATCAAGCCGGGGATGCAGGCAAAAGCCGGAGCGCCTTTATGGATGTCTATGCCGGATGGTGCAGGTGGCACATGGCCACTTATGGAACCACCCAGCGCCAGCTTGCGGTCATCGCCAGCAAGAACCACTTTCACAGCACCATGAACCCTTATGCCCAATACCAAAAAGACATGAGTGTTGAGGAGGTGCTAGCAGCGCGGCCTGTGATTTATCCGCTTACTGTTCCCATGTGCGCACCTGTGGGAGATGGGGCTGCCTGCGCTGTGGTCTGTTCTGGGGATTTTCTTAAGAAGCTGGATTCTCCGCGGCCTGTAAAGATCCTAGCTTCTGTACTGGGCTCTGGATCTGACAGGAGGATTGAAGAAGAGGAACGGGACATTGGCCGGCGCCTGTCCCGCCAAGCTTATGAGATTGCGGGAGTGGGGCCCGAAGACATAGATGTTGCGGAACTCCATGATGCCACGGCCTTTGGGGAACTCCACCAGACCGAGGCCTTAGGTTTTTGCCCGCTGGGAGAGGGCGGGCCTTTTGCTGAATCCGGCGCTACCCGTCTTGGAGGCAAGTTGCCCGTTAACACCTCTGGAGGCCTGGAATCAAGAGGCCACCCGGTAGGGGCTTCCGGCTTGGGCCAGGTATTCGAACTTGTAACCCAGTTGCGCCATGAAGCTGGAAAACGCCAGGTGGAGGGCTGCCGACTGGCACTTGCGGAAAATGGTGGCGGCAATTTGGGTTTTGAAGAAGCAGCCATGTGCATACATGTTTTTGAACGGGCTTCAAGTTAGTCCTTGGGCCCGGCTGATACAGAATCCTATTAAAGGAAATTGCAGCTAAGAAACCAAACAAAGGCCATTGATTTTAGGTGTCGGCCACCTGTGGCAGCTCAAAAGTTGATTTTTGACATGAAGCTAGGACGTCTGGAGTGGAAAAACAAGTTCGTGTGCGAGCCAGCCCAAGCCACCAGCCCGTCCATGTCCGCAATATTTCCAATCCACCCAAGGCAGCGCTGCAGCTTTCAGGCTCTAATAAGATCGATATTAAGGATGAAGAGCTAGTTGAGTTAAGTCGCAAATTTAACAACCGGGCCATTGGCCTCCATGGCATTGATGTGGAACAGCCGCCTGAAAAGGCAGTAGCTGCTATTGAGACTGCCATCAATGAACACGGCCTGGCAGGGGCAGTATTAGAGATTGGCTACTCCACCACAGAAGAGGGAAAACCTCTGAGAGCAGATGACCGCAGGCTTTATCCCATTTACGAGACCATGGTGAAGTTGGACAAGATTCTAATGTATATGAGCGGGATTTATGCTGGTCACGATATCGGTGCCAATGATTGGCCACCGCTGGATCGAGTGATGCAGGATTTCCCAGATTTAAAGCTGGTGTTGGCACACGGGGGTTATCCACGAGTGCTGGATGCTATTGCACTTGGGGTGAAGCATCCCAATTTTTATCTCTCTCCAGATATCTATTGTTTTTTCCCAGGTGGCAATCTGTATGTGGAGGCCATCGCCCAATTGCCGGATCAGTTCATATTTGGTTCGGCTTATCCTTTTGGAACGTTGAAGGAATCTGTGGAGCTTTCCCTGAAGTTTCCTTTATCTGATGAGGTAATGGAAAAGTATATGTACGGCAACGCCGCAAGACTCCTTGGTTTATAACGGGTAGTCTGAATTGAAAAACATACAGGAGATCAATTATGAAAGGAAAGATTATCGATTTTCGGCTGCGGCCGCCAACAACGCCCTATAAGGGTTTTTTCCCTGAGGGGATTGTGCGGTTTGCAAATTTCCGCTTCCAGGTGGACACACCAGAGTCTTATGAAAAAAGCCTTGAGAGTGAAGAGGGCGCTAAGGACCAAGAGGCCTTGGAGCTGCTTTACCAGGAGATGGATAGGGCCGGCATTCGTTACGGAGTAATGAACGGCCGCCACTCCCATCTATTGGGGCTGTCATGCCATGTAAGCGACGAATACATTGCCCAGCTTTGCCAACAGTCTGGAGGCCGTCTTTTGGGGTTGGCCGGCGTAGATGGGGCCAAACCAATTCCAGAAACCGTGGCTGGAATCGAGAGGGCCATCAAGCAGCTAGGGCTCAAGGGAGTGTGTATAGAGCCTGGGCTTTTTGAAAAACCCACGTATGCTGACGATGAAGCCCTAATGCCCATCTATGAAAAATGCAATGAGCTTGAAGTGCCCATCCTCTTTATGACAGGCCCCTTTGCCGGACCTGATCTCACCTACACAGATCCCGTTCAATTTCAACATGTGGCAGAAACCTTCCCTGAT
>JAMOVZ010000483.1 GCA_027061865.1 Desulfobacterales bacterium | reverse complement strand
GTGGAAAGGGCCAAGAAGAGGCTTGACCGAATCAGGGCGAAACTGCGGGAGCTTGACATCCTGACCTATGAAGAAGGCAAGGTCACAGGGCATGAAAATCACCTTTTCCTGGTCAACAGCTCTGACTTTGGAGGAGATCCTGATCGGTTCGAGGCGAGACTTGACTCATTTCTCTCAGAGGCCAAGGACAGGGCTCCCATGAGGGGCTTCATAAGGCTCGGCTACCTCGGTGTTCCCCCGATCTTGTCCGACCTCTACGAGCGGGTGGAGGAGTGTGGGGCGAGAGTGGTGTTCAATGAGGTTCAGAGGCAATTCTCGATTCCTTTTGAGATCAGCGATATGGTGGAGCGATATCTCCTCTACACTTACCCTTACGGCACCAAAGGCAGGATACAAGACATAAGGGCAGCCATTTCCCAGAGAGGGATACAGGGCTTAATACACTATACCCAAACATTTTGCCACAGGCAGATTTATGACATTATCTTGAGGGAAGAACTATCAGTGCCCATCTTGACCCTGGAAGGCGATCGACCGGGGCCCGTGGATGGCCGAACCGCCTTCAGGATCGAGACCTTTGCGGAAATGCTGGAAGGGGGAGAGGCAGCCAGGGCGGTGTCCTAACTCCTCTTCCCGCTTATGAATTCTTCTGCCAGTTCCACATCCCTTTTGCTTCCTATGAAAAGCGGGGTCCTCTGGTGTAACTCCTTGGGCTCTACTTCAAGGATTGGCCCCTGGCCGTCACTGGCATAGCCCCCGGCTTCTTGCACTACCATGGCAAGGGGGTTTGCCTCCACCATGAGCCTCAATTTTCCGTGAGGCTTTTTGGGGTCCTTGAGGTCAGCGGGGTACATAAATATCCCCCCTTTTAGGAGATTGCGGTGAAAGTCGGCCACTAGGCTGCCCACGTATCGCGAAGTATAAGGCCTGCCGGTCTCTTTGTCCTTGGCCTTAAAATAATCAACGAGCGCCCTGGTTTTCTCGTCCCAATAGTTGTAATTACCTTCGTTCACGCTATATATCTTGCCCTTTTCAGGTATCTTTATGTTTTCGTGGGAGAGCAGAAATTCTCCTACACTAGGGTAAAGGGTAAACCCGTGGACGCCTGTGCCGTTTCCAGTAGTGTAGACCATTATGGTGCTTGACCCGTAGATGAAATATCCCGCTGCAACTTGTTTTATGCCGCGCTGGAGCACTTCGTCCAGCAGCACCTCGTCGCTGCCCTCATTGGTCCGCCTATAAATACTGAATATGGTGCCGATGCTCACATTCACATCAATATTAGAGGAGCCATCCAGGGGATCGAACAGTAGAATGTAGTTCCCTTTTGGATACTGGGAGGGGATGTTTATAAGGTCCGCCACCTCTTCGGAGCCCATGCAGCAAAGCTCTCCTATGTGTTGCATCCGCTCAATGATCACCCGGTTTGCAAAGACATCCAGCTTTTGTACCTGCTCTTCTTGAATGTTGATCTCTCCGGTGCTCCCTAAAATATCCACCAATCCGGCTTTATTTACCTCTCTAGAAATCACCTTGGCTGCCACTATGAGTTCATTTAAGAGATTGGTGAAGGCTCCGGTCGCCTCAGGGTATTGCCTCTGTTGGTTGAGGATGTGCTGCGTAATTGTGATCCCTACCCCGCTCTTTTGCATGCTGCCACCTCCTTCCTGCTAATATTTAAGCAAATTCTTCCAGAAGTCCGGGTCGTCGTCCCGCCAGTTGGGGCCAAAGCGGCGGTCGCAGAACCCACTGAGCCTCTCATACCATTTCATCCACACGTTTTTCTTTTTCTCTCTGGCCTCAAGGATGTCTGCTAGATATAGGTCAACCTTGCTCATTTCATCTTTCGGCACATAAAAGTCTGCCCCCTTTTCGAAGGATTTCTTGAGGTTTTCCTTTGAAAGGGCATGGGCTGTGAGCATGAGGGTGGGGATGTTTTTCTTTTTGGCGATATCAAGCAGTTCATAGCCCCTCACGCCCATAATGTCCAGGACCGCTGCATCGTAATAATTCTTCTCTAGCATTTCTTTGGCCTCCTCAAAACTGGAGGCCCTGTCCACTTTACAGACATCTAGGATTTCTGTAAGGAAATCCAATATATCAGGTTCATCATCCACGATGAGCACTCTTTTTCCCCTCAACACCTTTTTCGGATCCATTTTCAAATCTCCTCCTCAATGATTAAGTTGACTCAGCATAATTAGATACTTTAACAAGATAGAGTTTAAGTATTCTATCCAAACTTCGGCCTATATTCCAGTTTATAGATTTCAGCAAGCGTCAAAAATACGGTTATTATAAGCGGGCCGTAGATAATGCCCATGATTCCAAAAAGCTTTATCCCCCCTATGATTCCTATAAAGACCAGGAGCGCATTCATGCGCATCCCTTTCCCTATCAGTCTAGGCTTTATCACATATTCTATAAATGCGCTATAACATCCATTATAGACAAGGAATCCCACCGCCCTGCCCAGCTCTCCTTCTATCAACAGGATTGCAGTGGTAGGAATGAAAACTAAAGAGGCTCCGATAATAGGTAAGAAGGCAAGGAACCCAATGACGGTTCCCCACAGGAAGGGGGAGGGAAGTCCAAAAAGATAGAAGCCGAGTCCCCCCAATATTCCTTGAATTATGCCTGAAAGCCCGTTACCCATAATAATGGCTCTAGCCATTTCATGGAATTTTAGAGCAACTTTTTCCAATTGCTCTTCGGGAAGAGGAATCAATTCTATGAGATAAGTCTTCAATCTCGGCCCGTCCCTGAACAGGTAGTAGACCAAGACCATCATGAGGAAGAAATGGATAAAAAGATTGACCATATTGGTGGCTGCTGACCTTATCTGTTTATAAAGGAAAAGTCCTACCCGTTTCCCTACCGCCTTCACGACGCCCTCAATGGTTTGAGGGGTAAACTGAAAGCCTGTCTTTTCACCCAATCGCCTTATCCTTTTTCCCCACAGGGTATCGCCCCGAACCAGCTCCTGAACTTTGGCCACAGAGACGGCGGAGCGGGTTTTATTGTAAAAATCAAAGGCCTGCTCTGATAAGGTCACAACAAACCAGGTCACCGGCACCACCAGTATGAGTAGCACCAGGAGGGTAAGAATGGCAGAGGCAACAGTATGCCTCCCAAATGTGATCGCCAGGCAATATTTATGTAGGGGGTAAGAGACACTTGCTGCTAAAAGGCCAAGGACGATAGCGGGCAGATAGGCCCAAAATAAGGCAAGGAGCAGGACAAGGGAGCAGCCTAGAAGAGTCAAGAATAGTTTTGAGCTGAGATTTTTTTCCACTTTTTCCGTGTTCCTGGCTCTTTCCTGGCGCTTTGGGCCAGGAAAGAAAAAAAGCCTTGTCGGCTGCTTAGTATAGCTTGTAACTTGTAGGAGTCAAAAGGAAAATTGGTTTGCCCAATGATCAGTGTCTTGCTCCTGCAAAGGGGGGCAATGGCCAAGGGAGAGTATCTTAGGGCAGAGGCAAAAAAATTGGCGGAAGTGCATGGGAATCGAACCCACCTGCGGGGGTTTTAGCCCCGCACACCGGATTTGAAGTCCGGGAGCCCCACCAGTGAGCTATCCACTTCCGCCGACCTGGTTACCGAAAAAATTATAAGAATTGTGACCAACCTTGTCAATACCTCAAAAGGGCCTGATAGGCCGAATCCACCAGTTTGGATGGTTTTAAGATAGGTGCCCTATTACAATTCCAAGGGTCCTTCTTATGGGCTCTGCCGCTCCCCAAAGCAATTGGTCCCCCACTGTAAATGCGCTGACAAACCTGGGGCCCATTAGCATCTTTCTCACCCTGCCTATAGGAACAACGAGCGTGCCGTTTACCGCTGCAGGGGTTAGTTCCTTTATGCTTTTCTCCCTTTCGTTTGGCACCACCTTGACCCAGTCGTTACCCTGGGCGAGGCAGTCTTCAATTTCATTTAATGGAACCTCCTTGGCAAGTTTCACGGTTAAGCCTTGGCTGTGGCACCTCATTGCCCCAATCCGCACACAGATCCCATCGACCGGGATAGGCGGGTTGGACTGAAGTATCTTGTTTGTCTCTGCAAACCCCTTCCATTCCTCGCGGGTTTGGCCGTTTTCCATGGGTACATCTATCCAAGGTATCAGGCTTCCAGCAAGGGGCGCACCAAACAGTTCACATGGAAAATCCGGGCTTCGCATGGCCTTGGTTATAGCCTCATCCACAGCCAAGGCTGAAGTTGCTGGATCTGCCATTAAGTCTTTGCTGGCATCCACAAGGGCAGCCATTTGGGAGATCAGCTCCTTCATGTTTTTGGCCCCTGCACCGGATGCCGCCTGGTAGGTCATGGATGAAACCCATTCAACTAACCCCTCTTTGAATAGACCTGAGAGGGCCATCAACATGAGGCTCACTGTGCAGTTGCCCCCCACGAATGTCTTCACTCCTTCGGCCAGTCCCTTGTCAATGACATGCCGGTTTACTGGATCCAGGACAATAATGCTTTCCTCCTCCATCCTGAGCGCTGAGGCGGAATCAATCCAATAGCCTTTCCAGCCCTCCTGGCGGAGCCTGGGGTAGATCTGCTTTGTATAATCACTACCTTGGCATGTGACGATAATGTCTAAGGGGTTGAGTAGATCTGTATCAAAGG
>JAMOVZ010000482.1 GCA_027061865.1 Desulfobacterales bacterium | reverse complement strand
TCGAAGGGACCAACGTGGAGGAGGGCAGGAGGATACTTCAAGAATCAGGCTTGGAATTCTTGGTTGCAAAGGACCTTGGTGAGGCCGCCAAGATGGTGGCAGAGCAGGTTCAGGGGCAAGGAGATTGAAATGAGCATTCTGGTGGATGAGGAAAGCAGGGTCGTTGTTCAGGGCATTACAGGAAAGGAAGGCACCTTCCATACCAAACAGATGCTCGCCTATGGTACCCGGGTGGTGGCAGGGGTGACTCCTGGCAAAGGTGGGCAAGAGGTGGAAGGAGTGCCTGTATTTAATACTGTCAGGGAGGCCGTTAAAAAGCAAGGGGCCAATGTGTCATGTATATTTGTGCCGGCCCCTTTTGCTGCAGACGCTGTCATGGAGGCCGCAGCAGCAGGTATCCGTGTGGTGGTTTGTATCACTGAAGGCATACCCGTCCTTGACATGGTAAAGGCGGCTCACTTTCTTAAGGACCGCGACTGCGTCCTCATAGGGCCAAATTGTCCCGGCATCATTTCGCCGGGCAAGACAAAGGTGGGCATAATGCCCGGGCCTATCCACAAGCCCGGCAGTGTGGGGGTGATATCCCGCAGCGGCACCCTAACCTACGAGGTGGTGGACCAACTTACCAAGGCAGGCCTTGGCCAGTCCACATGCATCGGCATCGGAGGGGACCCAATAATTGGGACCTCATTTGTGGATCACTTGGAGCGTTTTCGGGAAGATGACCAAACCGAATGCGTTGTGCTCATTGGTGAGATAGGGGGCAGTGCAGAAGAGGAGGCGGCCGGCTACGTGGTGCAAACCCGATACCCCAAACCTTTGCTTGCCTTTATTGCGGGCCGCACTGCCCCCCCTGGAAGAAGGATGGGCCATGCGGGTGCCATAATTTCAGGGGGGCAGGGACGGGCCGAGGACAAGATCAGGGCCTTGGAGGAGGCAGGTATCACTGTGGTGGCGAATCTTGCGGAATTCGGCGCCACGGCGCGAAAAATATTGATGGACGGATAATTGGGCAGGTTTGCTTGACCTCTACGCAGGGGCAGTGATACTATGCCCCAAAAGGGCGGGTTTCCACCAAAACATCCTTCATCCTTTTAGCCGAGGGCCGAGGCAGGTCTCCCGAAAAATGGAAAAAGTTCTCAATATCACTGACCGCCTGGAGAGCCGGAAGAGAAAGCGAGAGGCCAAACGCTACCGGGAAAGACTCATGGCTATCGAGCGGGCTGTTCAGTGCGCCTCCTGTGAATTCAAGTGTAACATGTGCGGGAGGCAATTCAGGGAGGATGAAAGAACTCCCACCTCTGCGTTTGGGGGCTATAGCCTCTGTGATAGCTGCAGAAGCGAATTTGACGACTTTATAAAGATCAGCACAAAGCAAGAAACCGAACGTATGTTCTGGCACAAAGAGGCATGGTTGCGCCTTTGGTCAGCTTGGGTAGACTATCAAGAAGCACTCAAGAAATTCAGGGAATCTTCAGAATTCAAGCAATTATTAGAACATAAAGGCCGGTGAAATGCGCAAGGCTGTAGCCCCCGCCTTATCGTGGAAAATGGAGGAGAGATCATGTTTGGAATAGGAATGCCAGAGTTGATCATAATATTAATCATTATTCTTATTATATTTGGGGCGGGTAAGCTCCCTGAGATTGGCGCTGGAATCGGAAAGGGAATAAAAAACTTCAAAAAAGCGACTCAGGAAGCTCAAGAGGAATTGTCAGCCCCCCAGGAGAACAGCCAGGGCAATGAGGAAAAAGGGGAATCCACATAACCTTCGGCCCTTAGAATGGAATGTCATCGTCCGGAATACTGGTTGGTTCATCTACGGGAAATTCTTCCACCTCTCCCCTTTCAGGCCTACCCGCTGGACCCAGCATTTGCATGTTGAGGGCAACTACCTCGGTAGTGTATCGCCTGTTTCCATCCCTGTCTTCCCAGGCCCGGGTCTGAAGCCTTCCTTCCACATAGACCTGCTTTCCCTTATGAAGATATTCTCCGCAAATCTCGCCAAGTCTTCCCCAGGCTACAATCCTGTGCCACTCGGTTCTTTCTTCCTTTTGGCCATCCTTATTGGTCCACTGCTCCCTGGTGGCAAGCCGGAACGTGGCAACAGCGGTCCCATTTGGTGTGTATCTTAACTCGGGGTCAGCCCCAAGATTCCCTATTAGAATCACCTTGTTAACACTGGCCATCCTGTCTCTCCTCTCTTGGCTAATTCGAGCGCCTCAAAAAGACGTTCTGCTAGGTTTAATTTATTAACACAACGAAAACCACCAAATCAAGCGCCCGAGCCATTAATCATTTCATTGACTCTTTATGCCCAACAAAGTAAGCTATTGTAAATACTAAGGAGATCCAAAAATTAATCGTCCTGGGCATTCACCTATTAAACAACAGCTAAGGAACGGCATGCTAAAGCTCATCCCCCTCGGAGGTCTGGGAGAAATCGGCCTAAACATGATGGTGCTCGAAGACCAGGATCAAATCCTGGTGATTGACGCCGGGCTAATGTTCCCCGACGACTACATGCCCGGAGTGGATATCGTGATCCCGGACTTTCAATACCTGAGGGAAAACAAAGACAAGCTTCTTGGGATCATTCTCACCCACGGCCACGAAGACCACATCGGAGCCATGCCATTTTTATTAAAAGAATGCAAGCTCCCTGTATTTGGGACCCGATTCACTCTTGCCCTTTTGAGAGAAAAATTGAGGGAGCATAGATTCACTACACTTCCGCCCATTCATCAAGTTGCCCCTGGGAATACGACCCATCTAGGGCCTTTCAGGATAGAATATATTCAGGTAAACCATAGTATAGTGGATGGAGTGGGCCTTGCCATAGAGACCTCTGAGGGGACTGTGGTCCACTCAGGGGATTTCAAGATCGACTCCACACCTGTAGATGGTCAATTAACTGATTTAGGCAAATTTGCCCACTACGGGAAACGAGGGGTATTGGCCCTGCTCTCAGACTCCACCAATGCTGAAAAAGAGGGCTTTACCCTCAGTGAAAACGAGGTAAAGCGCACTCTCAACGATCTATTCCAAGAGGCCCAAGGAAGGATCATAGTGGCCGTATTCGCCTCAAACATCACCCGAATTCAGCAATTGGTGAATCTTGCCATGGATTACGGCCGCAAAGTGGTCTTTAGCGGAAAAAGCATGTTCACCAATGTGGCCCTTGCAAGAGAGGCAGGATTCATACAATATCCCGAGGACTTGGAGGTCTCTGAGGCCAAGGCCCACGAGGTGGAAGACGACGAACTCCTCATAATTACCACTGGCAGCCAGGGCGAGCCCATGAGCGGCCTTACCAGGATGGTTCAAGGCAGGCATAAGTACATAAAAATCAGGCCGGGCGACACTGTAATCCTATCTTCGCGCTTTATTCCAGGAAACGAAAGGGCCATCACCAACATCATCAATTCCCTATATGAGGCAGGGGCTGAGGTAATCTATGAAAAGGTCTCGGATATTCATACCTCTGGACATGCGAAACGCGAGGAGCTAAAACTCTTGATCAACCTTGTCAGGCCCAAATACCTTGTGCCTATACACGGAGAGTTCCGCCACCTGGTGAAACACATGCAGTTGGCAGTTGACATGGGGCTTCCTGCCGAAAGGGTGCTGCTGGCAAGGAACGGGCAGATCCTTCGCTTTGAAAAGGGCCAAGCCGAGGTATGTGGGAATGTGAAGACAGGCCGTGTGCTGGTGGATGGCAAGGGCCTTGGCGAGATGGGCGATGTGATCCTGAGGGACCGGCGCCGGCTGAGCGAACATGGGGTGGTGATCGTGCTGATTGCAGTTGATGAAACTACGGGAGAAATAGTATATGGACCAGACTTGATTTCGAGGGGTTTTGCATTTGAGTCTGAGGTGGAGTACATCTTGGAAGATGCCAAGTGTGTGGTGCTTGAAGTGTTTGACGACATGCTCCACCCCGGAGTCGTTGAACCCTCTCAGTTGGAATCAGAGATAGAGAGGCGACTGAGGCGCTTCTTTTACAAGGTGGTTGATAAAGGTCCGCTAGTGCTTCCCGTGATCCTTCCGGTATGAAGCCACCTTGAAGAGGAGATCCCGGCAGGTGAAAAAGAAGAGAAAGGCCAACACACAAAAAGAATCCGCAGAGCACCCCATAGTGCGTGAAATAAGGGGTATCGCCTTTTTGGTATTAGCCGCCGTATTGGCCGGCAGCTTTTTATCTTACCACCCATCGGATAAGCTCATCTGGAACGTGTCTGGACCATTGGGAGTGGCCAAGAATCTATTTGGGACCATCGGGGCCCACATATCAGGAGGGATCTTCCTTATCCTGGGTTTTTCCTCCTTTTGGCTGGTACTTTTTGCCCTTGGGCTGGCGCTGCTGTCCTTCAAAGGCCGCCCCTTGCCATCCCCTGTCAGGGTAGGGTTAACTGCGCTGATTTTGCTTCTCTCCACCTCAGCCCTCTTGGCCCTTCATTATCCAAATGCGGTGACCTTCAAGGGATCAAAAATTATGGCAGGGGGCTTAAGCGGGCTTTATATCTCATATGTTGCAGAAAAGTTTCTAAATAAGTTTGGGGCCTATGTCCTGCTTGGAGCCACCTTTGTCATCTCCCTCATGCTTTTGACCCATCTTTCTCTGTCATGGTTCCTATCACTGGCCTGGAC
>JAMOVZ010000481.1 GCA_027061865.1 Desulfobacterales bacterium | reverse complement strand
AGAGGCCACTCACCGCTGGATAGCGTGGATTTTGTGGATTTGGGCTACATGGGGGAGATCTCTAGGGCTGAGTTCTTGGGCAATGCCCTTTGGCAGTTGAGCAAGGGAATAAAGGATCCCTTCAAGAGCCTGCTCAAGATGGCCATGATGGAGATGTATCTTTCGGACAAGTACAATGGGCCCCTCTTGTGCGATGTGCTAAAAAAGAGGGTGCTTGAAGGCCAGAGATTCTTAAGGGAGTTGGACCCCTATCTTCTAATGGTGGAAAGTGTGCTGAGATTTTACCAAGAACGCAAAAGGCTGGGCCCGATGGAACTCCTCCGCAAGGCCTTTTACCTGAAGGCAGAGCCGGGACTGCGGCGCACCAGGATGAGGGGGCGCGGGAGTGACTATAAAATTGAAGTTTTTCGCAGTCTCATGAGGGCCTGGAAGTGGCCTTTGGAATTGGTGGAAGACCTCAATCAAATAGAGAATTGGAGTTACAGCAGGCTTCTTCAGTTTGCAAAAGAGATAAACAGATTTTTCTCATCTACTTACCGGCGCCTCTCAGAAGGCATGATTTCTAAAGAAAAACAAGTGATTGACGACTATGACCTCACCGTTTTGGGACGCAAACTCCTGGCCCTTTTTGCCCGAAAACGAAACAAACTTCAACTGACCCCTTTCCTTACCACCAAACGGCTGGTGTTAGACAGATGTGTGTTTCAATATGAGCGAAGGGGAAAAGGGAAATTCAGGTGGGTGCTATATGATACATCCTGGTATCCTACTGAACCTAAGCGAAAAAAGCAGAGAATATTCTCCTCAGAGCGGATAGTGCGCTCTGCAGCATGGCTTGTGAACAACGGCCTCTATGACTATCACAGGACCGCGGTAGAGATGGTGCCGAATCCCAGTGGAGTCACCCTCAACGACCTCATAGGCTTGCTAAAGCATTTCCAGTCGTTTTTTGGGCCCATTCATTATCTTGGCACAAACGGGGCGGGATTTCATATGGCCCCGGCAATAGAGAAGATAATGCTCATCATAGACATGGAAGAGCTGGAAAAACTCAAAGAGCCTCAGACCATAGATGTAGTCTATCGAAATACTTGGGGAGAGATGTTTACAGAGCCCTACAACTATGATGAGGGGCTGAGGGTCCTTATGAGATATGCCAGGCAGCTAAGGGTGACGAGCCTTAGCGATCTGATGGAGAGATTCGTCATTCATTTGCCCGGTTCTGGAAAAGAACATGGCGTAGCGCAGAGGATTATTCGAGAGATATCCGGGAAGATAGGGATGGAACAAGACCACGGTGCAGAATTTTTGGCTCACCAGCTCAGGGCCTATGCGGGCTGATGCCTGCCCCCTTCCTTGACAAGGAAATTCCTTTGCCCATATACTGAAGCCAATTGGGCAAGTAGATCGAAAGGCAGCTTAAGGGACTTGTGGAGGAATCCAATGAAGCTCAAGGGCATATTGATTTCCTTAATACTCCTCCTGGCTGCGGGCCCGGTCTGTGCAGAGTCTTTAAGGCCAGTGCTCTATCCGAATGAGCACCTCAAGGCAATGGGCGCTAAAAGGGCCCAGGCGGACATAGAAGAGTGCATGCGGATGGCCGAGGAGTATGGTGTAAACCCGGAGGTGGATGATGAGATAGCGCGTGAGGCGGCACAAGATGCGGCTGTTGCCGCAGTTGCTGGGGCCACCATCGCTGCCATCTTGGGAGGAGACCCGGGGGAGGCAGCAGCTGTGAGCGCTGTTGGTGCGGGGATTGCCAGTTACAGCCGTGGCGCGCTAGAGCGGCAGAGGCCGGGATGGGTATTTCGGCGTTTTGTGGAGCGCTGCCTCCTTGAAAAAGGCTACGAGACCATTGGTTGGCAGTGATCCGCCCCGAAGCCCTTTCCCAAAGGAAGACAGGGGGAGGAGATGGAGAAGAGAAAAGCGTTACTGGCCAGGTTGATGGGAGGCGGGGTTCTTTTATTGCTGCTCCTCCAAGCTGGTTGTGCTTCGCGTCAACCCGATGTGGTTCAGTGCAGGATGGGGGGGAGGGTCTTTTTTACCCATTCCAAAACAGATCGCTCGGTAGTTGTGGAGGTTGAGCCCCCGCTTCGTTTCTCACGCATAGTTGACAAAGTCTACAGGGGGGTGCCAATAAGAGGGTACCTTTTTACAGGCCCGGATGGAGAGGTCTTTGTTACCAGAATTGAACTTCAAGATTTCGAAAAAATAACTGGATGGTCCCTCAAGCCAAAAGAGCGTCCTATATATAAATTTCCACCTCGGACAATTTTCAACCAGGCTTCCTGCCACCTTGTAAGGAGTTACACATGCCTTTTGGCCAACTCTGTGGTTGTCGCGGCCTTGATTAAGAATGTGGGCGAAGCTAAAGGTGAGTGCAAAAGGTGGGATAGCTTGGAATCACTTGCCTCAGACAGCCCCGAACTTGTCTCCTGGATAAATCAAAAGGCCAAAACATATATTAAGATGAGGTGCCAATAATTCCCTTTAGTCTAAGAAAAAGCTCTCAAAATAGAGCTGCTCTACCGGCCTCTTCACGTGGCGGTTGAGCAAGCGGAGTAGATGGGCCCTCAGGGTCTCAAAGTCCCTTTTCTGTACTACTGTCTCAAGTCCACTGCCTTCCATCGATAGCATAAAGTCATGTTTCAGCCGGGGCACGGCTTTTCTTATGTCCCTCCACTGGCTCCGGTCTTTATATGGGATGGCAAGTCCCATTCTCAAATAGCGCGAATTGCCAACAGGTGAGATGAGGGTGCATCTCACTGTCCCCTTAAGAGTACCCATACCAGGGAGCTGAAAGATCTCTGACGGTATATGGAGCTTGTCTCTTAAAACCCAGAATGCAACGACTATGCAGAGTATAATGAAATAAAGGTATATGGCCCTGCGGTCCTTGCTGCCTTTTTTTGGAAGAATCCTCATTTTCAAGATCAAGATCATCCTTGGGATGAGGGTTGAACTCTTGTCTTTTGAACTTATCGGCAAAGGCTGGCTCAATCATGAGAGAGTAAATTTTTGCAGGCCAGGCAAAAAAGACAGTTTTTATGGCTCTGGCTATGAACGTGGTTTTGGGCGAAATTTTTATTGTAAAATCATTTCAAAAAGGTTATATGCAAATATACCTTCCTTGGGTTTCTTATCTTATTGACGATTTGGTTTGAGTGGGCCGAGGGCAAATATTAAATGAATATCCAGTCCACAGCAGAACTAGCCCTGGTTGTTCCTTCCATTCCTTCTCCCAGCCCTATGGGAGATCAAGGCCGCAGACAATACTTCACCGGGCCTTCTTATCGTAATGGCATAGTCTATAGGGGAGATGAGGCCTCCAGATGCAAGGCCCTCTACGGTAAGAGGGGCAGGCAGGCACGAGGCATAAAAGAGCGCGGCCGCCTTGTAGACATCTATGTGTAGTATTTTTACGCCCAGGTGTTGTTTAACCGTCCAACAGGTGTCTTTTTCGCAGGTATTTTCTCTGATACTTGAAAATCAGCTCTTGAAGCAGATTGGCCTCCTCAGATGAAATATCGGTAAACTGGAGCGCGTATTTGTAGCGGTGAGACACAAGGTCCCGCTCCAACCTTTTCACAATCGCCTCTTTTATATTGACCCAAACAGGCCCTCCCCCATCTGAATCTGGAAAGGTTATGCGCAGAGGTTTTAGTTTTTGGCCCAGGGCAAGGAGAGGTTTTTTTTCTTTGATGTTCTCAAAGGAGATAAGCGCCCCTCCTATGCTGATGTTATAAACGATGGCCTCCATCTCCTTCTCCTCGGCTCCAAGATGGAGCTTGGTGCCGAGAGGAGGCTCCAATCTGAAATTTCTTCTCCTCTGCCGCCTTTCTACAAAACTTGGCATGGGCAACAGGAGACCCTCGGGCACCAATTCTCCTCCTGTGGTGCGGAACACATAAGGGAGCCGGTCACGTCCCGTAAATTCAAAACGCAATCTCCATGGGCCTTCATTCCCTGCCACATGCCTGAACCCAGAAGGATAGTCCGCCACTAGAAAGTACTCCTCGTCCCCCTTTCGTATCTCCGTGATAATGGTGAGCCGCTCATAGTTCTTGCCTAACAGGAAAACCCGAAGTACGGTTTTGTCCTCCACCAACTCCCTGAAAAGTTTCAAGCGGGCCTTGCCCCGGATGAGCTCTATGTCATCATCCCGTGAAGAGCTCATCTGGGGGCCCGATTGCCTTTTCTCTGGTTTTGCCATCGGATCTCAGTGTAGTGTGAGCTGTTTCAAAGGAAAAAGATAGAAAACCCTATACTGATTTTTTGATGTAAGGCCTATGCAACTCTCATACCGCTCTAGTTTATTCAAGCCCGTACTTTTTCTTCAAAAATTCCTTTCCCGTGGTTGGGTACAAAGCGCAGAGAAGGACATCTTCCTCAGTGCGGGCAAGATCCTTGACCTCTTCTCTCACCTTATCTAGCTCCGGCTCAAGGTAATCTCCAGGCCTGCCGGTTATGGGTTTTTCACCCCGTGGATATCCCTTGAGCGCCTTTGCCCTCACCTCTGGATCTATTTCTGTTGGTGTCTTGCCATAGAGGCCGTAACAGAGGTCTTTCACCTGGTTTGTGATGATCTTGTATCTGCCGAAGAGCACGTTGAGAACCGCCTGCACCCCCACGATTTGTGATGTGGGAGTAACCAGTGGAGGAGTCCCAA
>JAMOVZ010000480.1 GCA_027061865.1 Desulfobacterales bacterium | reverse complement strand
CCATAGGCTGGTCCCTCCTGATCCTCAATTCTGTGAGGCCAGGATAATTAAGGCAAGGGTGGGGGGCTGGGAGGCTGCAGCCATATTTCCAGAGGAAGGTGTCTGGGCCCATGCTGGCACTCTGGAACTGGTCGCTCCCGTGCATATACGGGATATGATGGGCCTAAAGGATGGAGACTCCTTGAAGGTGGAAATCCTCAGGAGCTTTAGGCCGAAGGGGATTGTCTTCGATTTGGATGGGACCTTGATTGATTCCCTAGGGGCCTATCTGGAGGTGATAAATGAGGTGTTGGCCCGAGCCGGGCTTCAGGGAGTCAGTGAAAATATTTTAAGGGAGGCAATGGGGCGGGGTGAAGATCCCTGGGAGGCCTTGATTCCTAATGAGGCGGGGCGGGATAAGGACGAGCTTGTGGCCAGGTGTAAGGAGATCAACAAGGAGATATTCTCACCCATTTACCGGGCAAGGGCCAGATTGTTTCCCGGGGTGGCTGAAACTTTAGAAAATCTCGCAACTGCCGGCTTTAAGCTTGGCGGCATCACCTCCGGGCTGGACAAAAAGAAGATCCATGAGGTTTTCAAGAAAGAGGGAGCAGATCACCTTCTAACCGAGCTAGTAAGCCGTGAGGATGTTCCTAGATCCAAGCCGGCTCCAGACCTTGTAGTGGAGTGCTGCAAGAGGCTTAAGCTGTCTCCCTCTGAAGTGGTGTGCGTGGGGGACACCCCACTGGATATCCAGATGGGGCGGTCTGCAGGAGCTGCAACTGTTGGGGTGCTCAGTGGTGCAGCGAGCAGTGAGCAACTCGGCTGCGAAGAGCCTGATGCAATCATAAAGGATGTGTCAGACATTAGCACCGTGCTTGAGGCTTTTTGATTTGGTTGTAGGTGGGAAGCCGGGGTAGGCAACAAGCCCGCTTCCCATGTTGGCCAGGGGAAACTCGGCTTTAACCCAAAATCTTAAGAGAGGAGGAAGAGAAATGGCACAGGAGCAAACTAACAGGTTTCCAGATCCTCATGAGTTTAAGGTTCCCAAGGAACTGGAGGGATGGGAGGAGATGTATCCAGCCCACCACCTCTTTTCAAAGGAAAGGGCTGAATGGGAGAAGCAGCAATTCTGGTATCAAGACAAGATCCATGCCCCAGAGCCCCTACCTCCCCTGGATCACATTTTCCAAGAGGCATGGCAAATCGCCCTTTCTCAATATACCACTAGAGTATTTTGTATTCCCCCTGCACAAGGTATAGCGCAAAGGGTGGTGGGTTGCTACCTGTACATTTGTGCCATTGCCCCTCCGCCAGACGAGGTGATTGCAGAAAAGGCCAAGCGGTTTGAAAAACGCGTCTTTTACGTGTTCGAGCACTATGATGAACTGTGGGACAAGTGGCTCGAAAAATTTAAAGCCCTGGGCGAGGAAATGGCCGCTGTGAAGGTGCCGGAGGAACTGCCTGAATTTGTGCCCGATGAAGAGGTGTTGCCTGTTCCCAGGGGTGTCTATGTATCCTATGACCTCATGGAGGCCTTTGACAAGCTTGTAGACCTTATGTTCAAGGGCTGGCAATATCATTTTGAGATGCTGAACCTGACCTATCTGGCCTATCTTATGTTTGCGGATGTGTGCCGGAAGCTTTTCCCGGGCATAAGCGAGAGTGCCATTGGCAAAATGGTGGCGGGGGCCCATGTATCCATGTTCAAGCCCGAAGAGGAGCTTTGCCGGCTGGCCCGACTTGCTCATAATTCAAGAGGAGTAAGTGAGATCTTGAAAAAAGAAGCCTCTGTGGAAGAAAAGCTAGAAGAGTTGAAGAAAATACCTGATGGAAGGGCGTGGATAGAGGAATATGAAAAGGCCAAAGATCCGTGGTTTTATGTTTCATGCGGATCCGGGTGGCTACACCACGAGGGCTCTTGGATAACTCAGCCTGAGATACCCTTTGAATATATTAAGGGTTACATAGAGAGGCTAGAAAATGGTGAGACCATTGAGAGGTCTCTTGACGAAATAGATAAACAGCGCGACAGGATCGTAGCCGAATACCGCAACCTTATAAAGACTGATGAGGACAGGAAGGCATTCGACGAAGCATACAATACGATCCGTACTATCTATAGGTATGCGGAAGATCACTTGTTCTGGGTTGAGCACTGGTTTCACACCATATGGTTCCAGAAGATAAGAGAGCTAGGCGCGTTGCTGGTAAGGCATGACATGCTAAACGAAGTGGACGACATATTTATGTTTAACCGCTATGAAATCCCGGAACTCCTCACAGAGCTTTCCACTGCCTGGGCCTTGGGTGTTGGCATTCCAACAAGGGCCGATTACTACAAGGCTACAGTGGATAAACGGAAAAAAATCTTGGATGCCGCCAAGAAGTGGAATCCCGTACCGGCCCTTGGCGTTCCACCGGAAGAGGTCGCAGAGCCTTTCACAATAATGCTCTGGGGGATTACCACTGACAAGGTGAAGGAATGGCTCAAGGGCGTGGATGCTCCAAGCGCTGAAGATGTAGATGAGATAAAGGGATTTGCTTCTTCGGCAGGAGTGGCGGAAGGCCCTGCCCGCGTCCTCAAGCTCCTCAAAGATATAACGGAGCTCCAACCGGGCGAGATACTTGTCTGTCCTTCCACCAATCCATCTTGGGCACCGGTATTTACCAAGATAAAGGCGGCGGTCACTGATATTGGTGGGCTGACCAGCCATGCTGCCATTGTCTGTAGGGAATATGGTGTCCCTTCTGTCACCGGGACGGGTGTGGCCACACAGGTCATAAAGACCGGCGATATAATCAAGGTGGATGGGGACACAGGTTTAGTAACCATCGTCAAAAGGGCATCATAGGTAAAGAAGATCATGGATTACATATTGGATTTCAGTGAAGTGGATAGAAGCTCTACTCCAGTGGTAGGAGGCAAGAATGCCAGCTTGGGCGAGCTAATCCGGGCTGGCATCCGGGTTCCTCCTGGCTTTGCTGTGACCACCTGGAGTTATCTTGACTTTCTTGAGAAGGGCGGGATCAAAGAGAAGGTATGGCAGCTCTTGGAGGGACTGGACCCTGAAGACGTGGCGGCCCTCAATCAGGCGAGCCAATCTGTTCGAGAGCTTGTGCTCTCAACCCCAATGCCTTCAGAGATTCGTGATTCTCTCCTCAGCGCCTACGAGACCTTATGCAAGAGGTGCGGAGTAAGTCAGGTCCCTGTTGCTGTAAGATCAAGTGCAACGGCAGAAGACCTTCCCACTGCCAGTTTTGCGGGGCAGCAGGATACCTATCTCTGGATTCAAGGGGTTGACCAGGTATGTGAGAGGGTTCAGAGGTGTTGGGCCTCGCTTTTTACGCCAAGGGCTGTAAGCTACCGGATCAAAAACAAGTTTCCACACGAGAAGGTCTTGATCAGTGTTGGCGTCCAAAAGATGGTGAACTCCAAGACCGCAGGGGTCATGTTCACTCTCAACCCCATTGACGGCGACCTTTCCAAGGTGGTGATAGAGGCGGCTTGGGGCTTGGGCGAGACTGTGGTGTCAGGCTCTGTGAATCCGGACAAGTTCGTGGTGGACAAGGTATTGATGGAGGCAAGCGAGAAGAGCGTTTCCACCAAGCACATTCAGTGCGTGTATGATCCAAGCGCTGGAGGAGTGGCTGAACTTGAAGTGCCCGAACAGCTCCAGAAGCAGTGCTGTCTGGAGGAGAGGGAGCTGGTGGAACTCGTCTCCCTTGCAAAGAAAATTGAAGACCACTACGGTATACCCATGGATATAGAGTGGGCTATTGATAAGGACATCTCCTTTCCAGAAAATGTCTTTATTGTTCAGGCAAGGCCTGAGACGGTGTGGACGCAGAAAAAGCGTGAGCCTGTGATAGGGGGGAAAAGTGGTAGACAACTCCTCATGGAACAGGCTATGAAGAGGATCAGGTTGCACTGAACCAGGCGAGGTGCTTACCTAGTCAACTAAAGGATATCTGGGCCGAGCGCTAGCCCCGGCCCGGATATCTCTATATGAGGCAGTGATTATAAATTCAGATTAAAGGAGATGTAGCCGTGTCAGCAGAGGATTACCTATCAGGGAAGAAAGTCCTTGTGGTGGATGATGAAGCAGATGTGTTGGAGGCTCTGGAAGAATTGCTCTCCATGTGCCAGGTAAAAAAGGCTCAGAGCTTTAAGCAGGCAAAAGAGTTGTTGGAAAGCCAGGATTTTGATCTAGCGGTGCTGGATATCATGGGTGTGGATGGCTATAGCCTCTTGGAGATAGCCAAGAAAAAGGGCATTACCACCGTTATGCTTACTGCTCACGCCTTTAGTCCGGATAACTTGGTAAAGTCCATCAAGGAGGGTGCTGATTCCTATCTGCCCAAAGAAGAACTGGAAAACATAGCAGATTTTCTGGCCGACATCCTCAAGGCCAAAGAGGAAAAGCGAAGTCCATGGGAGCCGTGGGCGGAAAAGCTTCCAACCTCCTATTTTGAGAAAAGGTGGGGTGCGGCCTGGAGGAATAGGGAACAGGAGTTTTGGACCCTCTTCAAGGAGAGTATTAAGGCAAAACGGGCCTCCTTTAAAAAGGAAAAATAGCCAGCCTGCATTGGACCCTTCCAAGATTATCAACCATGGGAGGCCAAGGGAAAAGGAAAGAATTAATGGGGGCGGGCTTTGTAAGTTGTTACTCCAAAAAAGGAGAATTTCATGCAACAAAGGTTA
>JAMOVZ010000479.1 GCA_027061865.1 Desulfobacterales bacterium | reverse complement strand
TGAGTACCATGAGGATGATGCCGCACGTATGCTGGCAAGTGCCCTTTGCGGAGAAAATGTTGGCCCCAGTGGTCCACCATCTGAGGGGAAGATAGCGCTCGTAGCTCAAACAAAAGGCCTTTTAAAGGTCAATGTAGGTGCCCTTACCGAGTTTAATATGGTCCCTGATGTCTCTTGCTCTTCCAGGCACAATAACGTGGTGGTGAAAGAAGGTGATGCTGTGGCAGCCACAAGGGCAATCCCGCTCGTAATCAGCGAGCGCAACCTCATGGAGGCCGTTGCCATAGCCGATCAGGCTGGCGGTATCTTTGCAGTAAAAAGATTCTCTAAGCTTAAGGCAGGGGGGGTTGTTACAGGAAATGAGGTGTTTTACGGCCGCATTGAGGACAAATTTGTCCCTATCCTCAGGAGAAAGCTTTCCGAATTTGACTGCTCTCTCTCTCAGATAAAGTTTTGCCCAGACAAGAGAGATGTTATAAGGAATGCAATCCTTGATCTAGTTGATTCAGGGGCCCAACTTATATTGGTTGCCGGGGGAATGAGTGTTGATCCCGATGATGTGAGCCGCAGGGGAATAGTGGATGCCGGAGCCACTGATCTGGTCTATGGGAGCCCGGTGCTGCCGGGGGCCATGTTCTTGTATGCACGGGTAAAGGGTGTGCCTCTGATGGGCCTTCCTGCCTGTGTGCTCTACTTCAAGGCGACTGTCTTTGATCTTATGCTGCCGAGGGTATTGGCTGGAGAAGTGATAAGGCGAAGGGACTTGGCAGAGATGGCCCATGGAGGGATGTGCCTCAATTGTAAGACCTGCCACTATCCCGTCTGCCCTTTTGGGAAATAGTTGAATAGTCAAACAGTTAATTGGTCAAATAGTTAATTAGTCAAATAGTTAATTGGTCAAATAGTTAAATAGTCAAATAGTTAAATAGGCAAGTGGCTAAAATTTAGCTAAGAAGCTGCACTAGGTAGGGCTGGAGGGGAGGATAGTCATGAAAACAAGGCCGTCAGCGGAATTTGCAGTACTGGGTACCTTGGCCTCCGGTCCTAAGCATGGCTATGAGATCCTCCAGCTGTTGGAACAATCACTCGGCTCCACTTGGTATGTAAGCCAGAGCCAACTCTACAGCCTGCTGAAAAGGTTGGAACGAGAAGGACTTGTGCTATCAACCATGCAGCCACAAGAGGGCAGGCCCTCCAAGAGGGTTTTTTCCCTCACCCCTCTTGGCCGCGGCACCTTCATGCAATGGGTGTTTACACCTTCGGAACATGTAAGGGACTTGAGGATAGAATTCCTGGCAAAGTTGTTTTTTATTTACCATCTTTCCCTCCAAGGGGCAGACTCATTATTAAAAGCCCAGATAAGAGTCTTGGAGCATGCCAGGGAAAGGATAACCCAAAAGAGGCTTGAGGAAACTGATCCTTATGAAAAATTGGTCCTTGAGTTCAAACTTACCACACTTGAAGCTTGGCTTGGCTGGCTTACCAAGGAGGCATCTGTTTTTGTTGACGAAATCAGCCGTGTTATTCATAACTAGAGGCATGTCAAGATCACTTTAAGGTTAATATTAAAGTCTTCCCAGGAAGATGCTTCATTTTCTTTTTGACATGGAACACTGAACTGACCTATACTCCGCCTCCGAAAATACAAACTCCTTCAAGCCAGATTAGGTGACCATGAAGTTTACTCCATTTGAGAAAGCAGTTGCTGGTATCCTTTTTGCGGTTTGTGTCATAGGTGTCGTGGTAGGTTATGCTATACCACGTGATGCAGCGCCTCCCCCCAAGGTATGGTTTGAAGCTAAGGCAGGAGATGTGATCTTCCCTCATACCTATCATACCTCTTTTGTGGAATGCTCTGTTTGCCACCACGATCTTGAAGAGGGCACGAAGCCAAAGGACATTGAGATGAACTGCCGGGCCTGCCACTACTGGGGCGAGGCCCGTGACATGAAAAGCGAGGACAAGACCCATCCAAGGTTTATAGGTGCAGGGTGCACCTCCTGTCATAAAGACTATGAATTGAGTGTGTCATGCGAGGCCTGCCATCTCCGGAGGGGCCTGGCTTTTCAAGAGTCAGGGCTGAAACGGCCTGCAGTGCCTGAGAAAGTCGAGTTCAAGAGCAAGGAAGGAGTGGTGAGGTTCGACCACAAACTTCATCTCACCGAAGAGGTGGGAGAGCCATGCCTTTCCTGCCATCACGAGTTCAAAGGCGGAGAGGCCATGGAGTCTTTGAGAAAAACTAAGAATTGCAGGGCCTGCCACTACGACCTTGCGCACAAGATACCCGAAGCAGATGACGAAAATCACAAAAGATACATAGGTGTTGGCTGTGCTGAATGCCATGAGGGCGAAGAGTGCAGCACATGTCATGAAAAATAAGGCATAATAAGGAGCCTGAATACAAAGTGGATTTGAGATCATTTTTCGGGATACTTCCGCCGAGAATCTTGTACAGAGATGCTTCCTCGCCTGTTGAATCCATCCCACTTCCAGAAAAGGTGACCCTGCTGTGGCCGGGAAAGCCGGCTTCATTTTTGAAGGTAGGCGTGGGAGAAGAGGTAAAGACTGGCCAAAACTTGGCTAAGAAAAAAGACCTGGTCTTTATCTCGCCGGTCAGCGGGCAGGTGGAAGAGGTCTTCACATTGCCTGGCCTTGGCAGGGGCGAGGACCTGGCCATAACTATCCGGGTAAAGGAGCAGGACTCGTACGAAACCTCCCTGGAGCCTGTTGAAGATTTTTCAAAGCTCAAGCCGATGGAATTGCGGGAACTCATAATGGAGGCAGGCTTTGACGATTTGAGCTCCATTTCCAATGTGCCCGCTATTTGGCCGCAAGTGGACTGCCTTATTATCAGCGCCTTGGATCTGGATCCAATCTCCTGTTCAAACCGCCAGGCCTTCCAAATGAATGCAGAACACCTAACAGATTCGGTGCAGTTGCTCTTGTCTGCCACCCAGGCTCCCCGCTGTGTGCTTGCAGTCCCGGATGACATGATGGGCCATGTGCCACAGAACCTACCCGGGGATTGCACTGTGGCCGGGGTCGCAAATGTATATCCTAACGGGCTGAGAGAGATCTTGGCCAAAGAGCATGGTGCCGGCCGGCTAATGGAATCTGATGGCAATGGGATAAGGGGTAACACGGTGGTAGTGGGGGCTGAGCATGCCTTGGCAATGGCTGTAAGCTTGCGTCAAGGAAGGCCTTTTGTTGAAAAATTTGTGGCCGTTGGGGGAGGGGAAAACGGTCAACCCAAGAGCTTCAAGGTCAGGATAGGCACACCCGTAGCCCATGTGCTAAAGGAAGCAGGCTTGAGCGCCTCCCCAAAGGGCAAGCTCATCATTAATGGAATAATGAGGGGGTATGCTTGTTTCTCAGACCAGCAGCCTGTTACATCTTCCACTGATTGTATCCATGTGCAGGCCCAAGGGCAGGTCTTTTTTTACCAGGACATTCCATGCATCAATTGTGGGAAATGTGATGCGATTTGCCCCGTGGACTTGGCTGTGGGGCTGTTGGGCCGTATGGCCGAGTATGGGAAGTTTGAGGAGTGCAGAGACATTGGGGCCCAGAATTGTATTGATTGTGGGCTATGCGCTTATGTGTGTCCAGCCAAAAGGCCGTTGGTCCATTTTATTTCCAATGCAAAGCATGCGATTCTGTTGGAAGAATCAAAGGCTGGTTCAGGTTCGATATAAAAGGCACTTTTAGAGGGACAAACTCATGAGAGTACACACATCAATGATCGGATCAGACTTGATCGTTTCCCCCAGCCCGCACGTTCATTCAGGCAGTTCCATCTCTTCCATATACCATAACACCCTTCTTGCCCTTTTGCCTGCAACATTGGCGGGCCTTTCCATTTATGGGATTTCGGCCTTGCAGGTGGTTTGCGCCTCCGTGGCCTCAGCCATGCTGGCGGAGGCCTTGTTCCAGCTGATGCTCCGAAGGCCCGTTACTGTGCCCGACGGAAGCGCCGCTGTGAGCGGGCTTCTCCTGGGGCTTATATTGCCTGCGGGCACACCCCTTTATGTGGTGGTGGTGGCGAATTTTTTGGGAATCATAGTTGGAAAGCAATTCTTTGGGGGGCTTGGATCCAATCCCCTCAATCCGGTTCTAGTGGGATGGGCGGCGGTTCGTATCACCAAGACATGGGCGGGTTTTTTGGACTTTGATCTTATGTTGATAAACTATGACACTGGTTTTTCAATGGCCTATCCCTTGGCTGTTCTCAAGGCAAAGGGTGCGGCAGGCCTGGAAGGTGTTCAATTGATGGACCTGTTGCTGGGGAGGCAGAGTGGGGGAATAGGCGCCTCTGCAACCATTTGGTTGTTCCTCGGTGGCCTATATCTGGTGCTCAGAGGAATGGCCCCTTGGCAGATCCCCTTGGGTTTTTTCGTGGGTATGATTGTTACAGGCGGAATCTTTTGGGCTGCAGACCCGGCCAGCTATGCAAGTCCCGCCTTCCACATTCTTACGGGCAACGCGGTTATAGGAGCCTTCTTCCTCTTGACCGACCCAGGCTCTTCTCCTGCAAACCGCTGGGCAATGCTGATTTATGGCCTGGCTGCGGGAGTTCTCACTATTGTCCTGCGGGCCTGGAGCGCCTATCCCGATGGTGTGGTCTTTGCAGGATTGCTGGCTTCTTTGTTCGCTCCCCTGTTAGATAAATTGAGGAAGAAACAGGAGGTGCCTC
>JAMOVZ010000478.1 GCA_027061865.1 Desulfobacterales bacterium | reverse complement strand
CCCACCACTTGAGTATCTCTCCACCCACAGAAGGCCCTGCAATGAAAAAACCAGATATCATGAGGGCAATGATCAGACCAGGGATAACCCACTTAAGCACCCCAGCCAGCTTTCCTTTTGGCCCCAACTCTTCAAGCCGTCCTATGTCAACCGGCTTGTTAATCCAGTTCTGAAGCCCGGGGACATGTCCTGCCCCCACAATGGCCACTACCTTTCGGCCAGGAGCAGTGGAGATTTTATGAGCCAAGTATTGGTCCCTCTCATGGATCAAGACCTCTCTGATCTCAGGCATCTCCTCCCCCAACTGGGATATGATGTTCTCCAGCATGTCCCCTGATTTCAGTTTTTCAATATCCTGTTGGGTTACCTTGTCCAGCTCCCCTCCAGAAAACAGAAGCCCCCACAAGAGTTTCAGCTTGCTTTTGAGGCTCATAAGCCTCCAGGCCCTCGTAAGTGTGGTCCTTATGTCTCTGTCTGCCAGTATGATGCGCGCCCCTGTATTGTGAGCCGCCTCAATGGCCTTCAGGATCTCCTCGCCCGGCCTGATGCCGAGCCGCTCGCCTATCTTTTTTTGAAATGAAGATAAAATAAGGTTTGAAAGGAGCAGCAGCGCCTTTTTTTCTTTTATAAGTTTCAACAGATCAGTTTCCTGCCACTTATCCTTTTCAACCAGCGCCTTGTAGCGCGACTGGCACAGCTCCACACAGACCGTATCAGGCCTTTCTTCCCGGATCAGGCTGGAGGCCTCTTCGGCACTGGCTCGGGAGACATGCGCAGTGCCAAGAATGATGATAGTTTTTTCACTGCCTCCGTGTTCCCGAGAGGAAATGGTGATTGTTATTGGCTTTCCGTTGTATGACATCCTTTTTCCCTGTATATTTAAAAGCAGCTTTCTTCCAAACACTAGGGCAACGGGATATTCCCTCCGATACGTCCGCTGCGCCGTCCATGGCTCCGCTCACTGCGGGTTTTGGCCTCTCCGCCTTCGTGGGGCTACGGAACCAAAACAGCCGCTTTGGGAACATCCCGTTCCCTGAGTAGAGATCTGAAGCCGACTCTCAGCCAAGCATGAAATCGATTCTTGGTTTAGTGTGAATCAGTATTATGTTCCAGGGCAATGAGATTCTCGTGATTCCTTGAAGCGCTAATAGCACATTCGAAAGGTTTTTCCAATTCAGCTAAAGAACGGGGCATGAATGAAAAGGCAATTCAATCTGGGGCAAACCCCTAGCACCATATCAGCGCTCCTGAGACAAGGGGCAGAAAAGGGTGTGTATCCTGGAGCAGTCCTCATGGTGTGGCAGAGGGAGTGGGGGACTTTTGCTGAAACAGTGGGATATCGGGCTCTCGAACCCGAACTCTCCCCTATGAATGAGGAGACTATCTTCGATTTGGCTTCCCTTACAAAGCCCTTAGCAACTTCACTTGTTGTCATGGAGCTTGTTGATAGCAAGAGGTTGAAGCTTTCCCAGGCCCTGGAGGACCTTATTGGACAGGAGGTCCCTAAAGAGAAGATGCCCATTACTTTGAAGGATCTGATGGCCCATCAAAGTGGGCTCCCCCCCTGGCGCCCCTTTTACAAGATGTTTCCACACACCCCCTCCGAGGGGATGAAAAAAAAGGTGAGGGAGTGGATACTCTACTCCTGTCCACTTGGCTGTGAGCCTGGCACAAAGGCCATTTACAGTGACTTGGGTTTTATGCTCCTTGAGTGGGCGGTGGAGGTTGCAACCGGCCAAACTTTGGCAGCCAATGCCAGGAGCCGGTTCTATCAATCCCTTACCCCGGATACCATGTTTTTTTACCAAAGAAGCGCGCCCTTGAAATATGAAAGTGAAAGATTTGCCGCAACTGAGCGGTGTCAGTGGCGGCAACAGGTTATTAGAGGTGTTGTGCATGATGAAAATGCCTATGCAATGGGTGGATACTCAGGGCACGCGGGCCTTTTTGGCACCGTCCATGGGATCCTTTGCCTTGCACTCCTGCTCATGGAGCATTATCTTGGACAGCGGAGTGATTGGGTTAAGCCCCGCACCGTGCAAGAGTTTTTTTCAAGACAGCAGACCGAGGGCTCCACATGGGCACTTGGGTGGGATACGCCCTCTGAAGGGGGCTCCAGTTCGGGGCGATATTTTTCACAAAAAAGTGTAGGCCATCTTGGTTTTACGGGTTGCTCCCTCTGGATGGACCTGGAAAGGGCGCTAATTGTAGTTTTACTGACTAACAGGGTTCATCCTACAAGACAAAATGAGAAGATAAAGGGGTTTCGCCCCCTCTTGCATGATCTTGTGGTTGAAGAATTGGGGTTGAGTTGAATGAAGGGGATGAATAGAGGAGGTTGGATTCATGGGAGAGATAAAGAGCACTCTAGAGATAATAATGGAGAAGAGCAAGGATCTCACGCTCACCGATGAGGAGCGGGAGAGGATTCAGAGAAAAGAGATTTCAGACCGGGTAAAGGCCGCGTTTCAGAAATATCTGGACGGCTTCATGGAACTCGAAGAATTGCAACGAGTGGTGGAAGGCGATGATTCTAAAAAGAGCCATTGGGCAAAGGAGGCATTGTGTGAGGCAGCTATAGAGCGGATAACAATACAAGGAGACAATGAGAAGGCCCTTGAAGCCCTGGCCGCAGTGGCTGCAGATGCCTCAAGGGTAAGGGAGCTTTTAGGGGATTTTCAAAGGGAGCTTTCCAAGATGCGTGAATCCTACACCCTGGAATTAAGGAAGGAACTTGAAGAGATGGGGATCAGGGGTAACGCGGTTATTCCCAACATTGAGGCCCACCAACAATGGATTGATTATCTCAAAGGGCTTGAGGCGCGTTTCAAGGTCCAGCTCCAAGACACCTTGAACGGTTGTCTTAAGAGGGATTGAGCAATTCAATCCCTCTCTATTCTAAAGGAAGCCCTAGTTCTTTTCTTAGTTTATTGAAGTCAAAGAGGAATTGGGGATCCTCCATTCGGGCTTGGGTGTTCTCCCAGTCATTAATAAGAGAGATGACCAGCTCTTTGCCTGACTCATCCTTCACTGCCTGACGGGGTGTGAGATTGCCCAGGGCAGGGACTGGCTTGTCGGCCCAAGACAAATAGATAGCCTCCATCTTTTCCGTTATTCCTGCCTGCACATCCTCGGGCAGATCTTCCAGCCTGAGGATGTCAATCCTATCAGCCTTGCCCTTTGACTGGGAGGCGCTAAGCCGAAAGGGATCCAGTTTTTCAGAGCTGGTCTTCTTGTGGATGATTTTACCGGAGAGGAGTCCCCCCAGTGTCCTTCGCAATTCTTTGTCCCTTTCAGCGCTGTTACATTCGGTCTCGAGATATTCCCTCCTTATCTCAATTGTGCCCTTGACCACGTGCTCCAAGGGGGAGGAGGGGGCAGCCTTTTTTGTCCAGACAAATATCAATTTGCCGCCTGCCTCTGTAGGGCTTTGGTCGAAGTCCTCCTCAGCTGCCAAGATGTCCACGATAGCTTCGCGCTCTGAAGGCTTGAATTTATATAAAGACCTTGTGATCACTATGCGCTCCCCATCCATGTTGCGCATCTCAGGGGGATCAGCCGTGACCAGATCCTCCATGAGGTCAAAGTAGAACCAGATCAGGTCTATATCAAGTTGGAACAACTCCTGGATGGCTTCCTCCCTGGATCCATCCTTGAATATATCGGAAAACTCTTCAAGGATATCTTCTTTCACAGAGGCTGGCAGAGAGAAAGGCCCAAGGATATTGAACCCATAAGTGCCATCCAATTCGATCAGATTCGCCAAGAGCACATCCCACTTGTTTAGATGCTTGGAGGCGGTCTCATCCTCCACAAAGATTTCACGGCCCAATAAGAGGTCTTTCAATATTGCACCTCTGCCCTTTTTTACGGCCTCCACCTGCCAGAAACTAAGAGGGTCGGCCAAGGCCGACTGAAGATATCGCAGGGAGAGCGAGTCAAGCTCTTCGAAGTTTTTTTCCAAAAATTCAGCAACCAGCGTGAACTTGGACGGAAAGCAGGTCTCCTCCTCCAAATACATCTGGGGAACCCATAGGAACAGGAACCACCTTATAAACATATCCTCATAAGGGCTGTCTTCAGGGCTCTCCTCCAATTGGCCCCCGCTGAATTCCTCCCAGGCCTCTTCAAAGAGTTCGTAACCCCACTTCTCCTCAGCATAGGCCATGAGCCTGGGAATCAACTCTTCAGATTTCTTGATTATGAGTTTGTGGGTAAAGCTTCTGGGTTCGTCCTTGAGCAAGCAGCAGTTCTTGTATTTTTTGCCGCTTGAGCAGGGGCAAGGATCATTTATTTTAAGGTCCATGAGAGCGGACTACTCCTCCAGATGGTTCATTTGAATTCAAGCTATTATATCAAATAAGTGCACAGTTCAACCCCCTGGTCGATTTTAAAAAGGGATTTCGTGAATTTTTTTTCTTGACTACTTATACTGCTCTAAGCTGAAATATTCCAGGTTGAAATAATAAAAGAATCCCCCTAAGCCCTTTCATCCGTAGAAGGCAGGAGCGGGCCCCGGAAATAGTGAGGAAATAGTAGATGGCGGCAAAGACGGCGGACAGATCCATTGAGATGGTTCCAGTGGAAGAGGCCGTGGGCACAGTGCTTGCCCATGACATAACCGAAATAAGGCCAGGGCAATTCAAGGGGCCTGCCTTTAAGAAGGGACACATAATAAAGGAAGAAGATTTAGAACACCTGCTAAGGCTG
>JAMOVZ010000477.1 GCA_027061865.1 Desulfobacterales bacterium | reverse complement strand
CACAGTAAAAAGTTGCTTATCCTGTACTCCCCGCTGGTCCTGATCAGGAGATCGGGGTCTGGCATCTCGGGTAAATAAAAATTTTCCGAAACGAGTTCCTCGCTAATGTCTCGGCTGCTGTGTTCGCCCTGCTCAATAAGGGTGGCAATGCGCCTTACTGCGTCCAGGATCTCTTGGCGTCCTCCATAACTCAGGGCCAAGGTGAGAGTCATTTCCTGGTTGTTTGCAGTTTTCCCCATGGCTTGTTCCAGGAGCCTGACTGTAGATTTAGGCAGCTTATGGATCCTGCCTATACACTTTAGCCGAATGCCCTTGTCGCACATCTCTTGGACCTCTTTTTTCAGAAACTCCTCAAGCAATCTCATGAGGGCCCGGATTTCATGGGGAGGTCTCTTCCAGTTCTCCTCAGAAAGGGCATAGAGGGTGAGCCACGGAATTCCCACCTCGCGGGCCGCCTCTACCACTTTGCGGACCGATTCGGCGCCCTTTTCGTGGCCCTTCACCCGGCTTAGGCCATGACGTTTGGCCCATCTGCCATTCCCATCCATAATAATGGCCACATGGGTGGGAAGATTCTCTTTATGGAGGGTTGACATGATCGATGAATATCAAGGCCCGGAGTTTCACTGGAAAGCGGGATTTTCAGAATTCCAGGATCTCTTTTTCCTTTTTTGCGCTGATTTGATCAATCTTTTCTATATATTCATCTGTGATTTTCTGAACCTCTTCTTGGGCCTTGTAAAAATCGTCTTCTGAAATTTCCTTCTCTTTTTTTAGCTCCTTGAACATCTCATTTGCCTCTCGGCGGTGGCTGCGGACAGAGACCTTGCATTCTTCAGCCGACTTTTTGGCCAATTTTGCCAGCTCCTTTCTCCTTTCCTCAGTGAGTGGAGGGATGGCGATCCTGATGATTTGCCCATCGTTCATGGGAGTCAGGCCCAGATCTGACTTGAGGATGGCCTTTTCAATGTTTCCGATGATGGACTTGTCCCATGGTTGAATGACTATAAGCCGGCTCTCAGGGACTGATATGGATGCCACCTGTTCTATCGGCATCACAGTCTCGTAGCACTCCACTTTAAGGCCTTCCAAAAGTGCAGCAGAAGCCCTTCCGGTCCTGATTTTCTTCAGTTCCCGATCAAGGGCCTCAAGGGTCTTGTTCATCTTTTGGCGCATTTCATCAAGGATTTCTTCCTTCATCACTTATCACCTCCAATGATGGTTCCAATCGCCTCTCCCCGAACCACCTTTTCCATATTGCCTTTTTTCCGAAGATTGAAGACCACGATGGGTAGATTGTGCTCCATTGCCAGAGAAATGGCAGTAAGGTCCATGACCTTTAATCCCTTTTCCAGTACTTCCCTATAGGTAAGCCTTTTGAAATACTTGGCGGTGGGCACTTTTTCAGGGTCAGCGTCATAAACCCCATCCACCTTGGTGGCCTTGAAAAGGGCATCGGCATCCATCTCCAAGGCCCTTAAAGTAGCTGCCGTATCAGTGGTAAAGTAGGGGTTACCCGTGCCGGTGGCAAAAAGCACGACCCTGCCCTTGGAAAGATGCCGCAGTGCTTTGTCCCTGTCATAGGATTCCGCCAAGGGCCCCATTTCCACGGCCGATACCACCCTGGTTTCAAGCCCCTGCTTCCTCAAGGCCTCTGAGAAGGCGATCGCGTTGATAAGGGTTGCCAGCATTCCCATGTGATCAGCCGCCACCCTTCCAATGCCTAGCTCCCGATTCCTCAATCCCCTGAAGATATTGCCTCCCCCTAACACGAGGCATAGCTGCACGCCAGTTGAGTGCACATTTGTGATTTCAAGTGCAATTTGTTCAAGGACTCCAGGGTCGATACCAAAGCCTTGGGGCCCCATTAGGGCCTCGCCGCTAAGTTTTAGCAAGGCGCGGCGGTACTTAACTCCCATCCGCTTCTCCTAACTGATACCGCACAAATCTCCTTATGATGATGTTCTCCCCTGTCTTGGCGATTAGTTCATTGAGGAGGTCCTGGACGGTAATGTCAGGATTTTTGATAAAGGGCTGCTCAAGCAGGCAAGCCTCGGAGTAAAACTTTTTCAATTTGCCTTCCACTATTCTGTCAATGACCTTTTCAGGTTTTCCGGACTCCTTGGCCTGGGTGGCATAAATTTCCTTTTCCTTTTCAAGGGTTTCCTCTGGAATCCCTTCCCTGTCAATGGCAAGTGGATTGGTGGCCGCAATTTGCATGGCCACATCCTTGACGAAATTGGTGAAATCCTCGGTCTTGCCGGTAAAATCGGTCTCGCAGTTGACCTCCACGAGCACCCCGATCTTGCCTCCAGCATGGATATATGCCTGGATTTGGCCCTCAGACGTTGTTCTGCTGCCCCTCTTCTTGGCTGTGGCGATCCCCTTCTTGCGAAGATATTCAATGGCCTTTTCCACATCCCCCCCGGTCTCCTGAAGGGCCTGCTTGCAGTCCATTATGCCGACACCGGTCTTTTCACGAAGCTCCTTAATCAAACCTGTTGAAATTTCCAATTCCTTATCCCTCCGTTCTTTCCTCTTCAGTAGTTTCTTCTGAAGCCTTGCTCACAGGCTCTTCTCTCTTGGGAATTACGATAATCTCAGGGCCACCTTCGGCCTCTTGGGGCGCGGCTTCTTCAGGCCTCTCTTTTTCAGATTCCACAGCTTCTTCCTGTTGCCTTGCAAGCTCGGCCTCGGCCCTCAATCTTTCCTCTGCCAGGTTGTGCCCTTCCACGCAGGCATCTGCAATCCTGGAGCAAAAGAGGCGGATGGCTCGAATGGCGTCATCGTTTCCAGGGATTATAAAATCGATCTCGTCCGGGTCGCAGTTTGTGTCTGTGATTGCCACAACTGGAATACCCAGTTTCCTTGCCTCCCGAACAGCAATCCTTTCCCTCTTTGGGTCCACTACAAAAAGAGCTCCGGGGAGTTCATCCATGTCCTTGATGCCACCGAGGTTTTTTTCGAGCTTTGCAAGCTGCTTTTCCAGCTTTAAGGCCTCCTTTTTTGTGTAACGGGCAAAGCCTCCCTCCTCCTTCATGGCCTCCAGCTCTTTTAAGCGGGCCACACTTTTTCGGATAGTTTGGAAGTTGGTAAGCGTTCCACCCAGCCAACGGTTCACCACATAAAACATTCCGCAACGCTCGCTTTCCTCTACGATGGCATCGTGGGCCTGCTTTTTAGTGCCCACAAAAAGGACCGAGTATCCCTCTGACACGGTGCGGACGATGAATTCATAGGCGATCTTGAACAGCCTTACGGTTTTTTGCAAATCAATGATGTGGATCCCGTTTCTGGCCCCAAATATGTAAGGCTTCATCTTGGGGTTCCAACGCCTTGTTTGGTGGCCGAAGTGCACTCCGGACTCTAACAGTTCCTTCATTGTTACGTTTGCCATAAAATCCTCCTTGCTGCGGTTTTTTGCCTCCGCCCGGTGATGCCTGGCATCTTCTTCGCACAAACAAAATAAAAAGCCGCCAGGACCGGAGCAATAAAGCCCGGGCGTGTGAAAACAGATTCCTTGTAAAGGGGCGGCTGCCTGGGTGTTGAGCCCCGCCTGATTTAGTTGTATACTACAATCAATAGCCCCAAACATTGCGGCTACCCGTTGATCCAGGGGGTAGCCGCAGATAAAATAGAATCCTTCTATTATTAGCATTTTGGGATTTACCTTTCAAGGAAAATATGGCTTTTTCTGAGACCAGTAAAAATCTTTCAGATCGTGGTGAAGGAGGCCCATGCCACCCTCCCTAAAAGAAATCCGTGCCGCATTGGATGAGTTAGAGAAAAGCCGCCTTTCTGTCTATGCGTGTCCCAGCAGCGCCGCCTTGCGCAAAGAGCCGGAGGAGAGTGTGGCCCTCGGGCACCGCCAAAACTTCTCTTTGGATGCCGACAGGATCCTCCATTCCCTTGCCTATTCCCGTTATATCGACAAGACCCAGGTCTTCTACCTCATCAAGAATGATCATATCACTCACAGGGTTCTGCATGTCCAATTTGTCTCCAAGATAGGCAGAACCATTGGGAGGCTCCTGAGGTTGAACGAAGACCTCATTGAGGCCATTGCCTTGGGGCATGATATCGGACATGCCCCTTTCGGCCATGATGGCGAAACTTTTTTATCAAAACTATGTGAGAGCTATGGCGTAGGGCCGTTCCTTCACAATATTCAGAGCGTAAGGTTTCTCCAGGAGATTGAAAGGAAGGGCAGGGGCTGGAACCTGACCCTTCAGGTGCTGGACGGCATCTTCTGCCACGATGGCGAGGTCCACACCCAGGTGCTGGAGCCCAATCCACACAAGGACTTCACATCCCTCGAGGAAGAGATGAGTCGAAAGGCCCTTAATCCCTCCATTGATCTCAGACCCATGACCATGGAAGGCTGTGTAGTAAGAATGGCCGATACCATCAGCTATATTGGCAGAGACATTGAGGATGCCATAAGGCTCGGATTGATCAAACGCTCCGACATTCCCCAGGAATGCAGGCGGGTGTTAGGAGATACAAACGGCACCATAGTGTATAGGCTCGTCGAAGACCTGGTGACAAACAGCCTTGACAGACCCTACGTTAGCTTTAGTGAAGAGATAGCAGAGGCCTTGGGCCGGCTGAAGAAGTTCAACTACGACCACATATATCGATCTCCTAAGGTTAAAGAGCAAAGGGACAAGGTTTCCCTGATGTTTAGGTTGCTTTTTGAAAAGTATATGGA
>JAMOVZ010000476.1 GCA_027061865.1 Desulfobacterales bacterium | reverse complement strand
CACTCCCATAATATCGGTGGTTGCGGGCTTTATAGTCGCTGCAATACTGTTTATCATATGGAGGGTGCTGGGCTCCCAGGAATCCTATGAGACTGCTTACAGGTGTGCGGCCTATGCCAGTGCCATAAGCCCCCTTACCACCATCCTGAATATTATCCCTTACATCGGCGGCGTTATTGGGCTCCTTTGGGGGACATACCTGATGGTCATAGCAAGCTCAGAGGTCCACAATATAAAGCGAAAGACTGCCTGGATCGTATTCGGCATAATCTTTGGGATACTAGCCATCATGAGCATCAGCAGTCAGTTTGCGGCCAGGAAGATGAAAGGCATTGCCGAGCAATACAAGCAACAGATGGAAGATCAAGACATGAGCCCGGAAGAGATGAAAAAGGCTGCTGAGGAGTTTATGAAAAAGATGCAAAAAGAGATGGATCGCTGAACCACCCACCCCTTCCCTTCTTTATGGCAATTACGCCATGAACATTTCTGTTGAATTTTCTCTCCGTGGCTGAGATCATAAAGGATTGCCATGGAAGAGGGAAACACAGAAATCCAACGCCTCCTGCAAGCCCTGGAAAAAGGGGCCCGCATTGTTACAATAACGGGCCTTGAAGGGGCGTCTCTCACTTATTTCATTTCTCTTGCACTCGACCAAATAAGAAAGCCATGCCTCATACTTGCCCCCCATGCCAAGGACGCCTCCCAGGTGGCGACCGAAATTAAATTCTTTCTCTCTGAGTCGGCTTCAGGCTTGGGGCCGGAAGAAAAGAGGGTAGGAGAGTTCCTTCCTTATGACGTATCCCCCCTCACAGGCCTCAGTCCTGCCCTGGAGATCATTACGGCCCGAGTAGAGGCGCTATACAGGCTTCTTTCCTTTGATGACTCAGTGGTAGTCACCTCAGTGCAGGCCTGCCTACTCAAAACCCTTCCAAAGTCAGCCTTTATAAGGGCCATGGATCTAATTGCTGTGGGAGAAGAGGTGCCAAGGGAAGAATTGATCCAGAAGGCCGAGGCCCTTGGCTTTCACAGGACCTCATTGGCTGAAGAAAGGGGGGATTATGCAGTCAGGGGAGGGGTTGTGGATATCTTTCCCCCATTCTACCACCTGCCCGTGCGATTGGAGTTTTGGGGCGAGCAGGTGGAATCCATACGCCTCTTTGACCCCTCTACGCAGAGATCCGTTGAGACACTGGAGGAACTAGTGCTTTTGCCCTGCAGCGAAATCCTCACCCAGGCCGAAAACATTGAGCGGGCAAGGTCTATGGGCAGGCTCCCCGGCTCTGGACAAGATACCTACCGGTTCCCCGGAAGGGAGGCGTGGATAAATCACTTCTACCCCGCCCTATCTTCCATATTCGAGTACCTCCCTTCAAATGGGCTGATCATGGTCCTGGAGCCCCACAGGCTTGAGACTGCCTACGAGACGTGGGCAGGAAAGTTCCATCTCCAAAGGCGGCAACTCCAGGAGGAAGCGAGGGAAAAGGGCAGTCCCTTCCCAGAATTGGATGGGGTGTGGCTCGAGATGGACCAAATTCTCTCCGCCCTGCAAGGGCGCCAGCAAATTCATTTCACTTCCCTGAGCCTTGAAGGCGGGCAACAAGGGGAGGAAGAAATCATCCATGTCCAAAAGTCTTCCGATCTCCACGAAGAACTGCAAGTCCGCAGCCATGAACAGAACATAGTGTCCATGGCCCCCCTGGCCCAAAAGGTTAGATCTTGGGCAGAATCCGGCGGAAGGGCGGTGCTGGTGACCCGCACCCAGCAGCAGGCCCAACGCGTGGGCAAGATCCTGGAAAATTACCAAGTCACACCAAAGGCCGTGGTGGACCGATGGAGTAGGCTCCCCAAAGGCCCGGGGGTCAACATCTGTTTGGGGCGGCTCCGGAAAGGATTCAGGTGGCCGGAGCTGGGGCTCTTGGTCATTAGTGAAGACGAACTTTTTGGGCCCAAGAGGGCAGCGCCCAAGCCCGTTTCAAGAAAAAAGGCCAAGGCCTTTAAATGGTTTTCGCTTAGCAGCTTAAGGCCCGGCGATTTGGTGGTACACGAAGAACACGGCATCGGCCGCTACCAAGGCCTAGTCAAGATGGACGTGCAGGGAAAGGCAAACGACTTTCTCCTCATAGAATACGGAAACAGTGACAAACTCTACATACCTGCCGATAGGATCAACAAGCTACAGCGGTATGTGGGGCCAGATGACTCCCACCCGACGCTGGACCGCTTGGGTGGAAGGGCCTGGAAGGTTGCAAAAGAAAGGGCCAAGAAGTCCATCCATCAAATTGCCAAACAATTGGTGGACCTTTACGCATTGAGGAACCACCGCAAAGGGTTTGCCTTCTCTCCGCCTGATAATCTATTCAGGGAATTTGAAGCCACCTTTGAGCACGAAGAAACCCCTGACCAGATAAAGGCCTTAGAGGCTGTCTTGGCAGACATGACATCTGAGCGGCCCATGGACAGGCTCATTTGTGGCGATGTGGGCTTTGGGAAAACAGAGGTGGCACTTCGGGCCGCCTTCAAGGCGGTCTGTGATGGAAAACAAGTGGCAATGCTGGTGCCGACCACGGTGCTTGCCGAGCAGCATTACCAGACCTTCCGCAAAAGGATGGCCTCCTATGGAGTGGAGGTGGCATTGTTGAGCCGCTTTAAGAGCAAAAAAGAGCAGGCCGAGACAGTGGCAAGGATCCGCTCGGGCTTGGTAAATGTTGTTATTGGGACTCACCGCTTGCTGCAAAAGGATATGAAATTTCAAGACCTGGGCCTTGTGATCATAGACGAAGAGCAGCGCTTCGGAGTAAAACAAAAGGAGGCCCTTAAACAATACAGGGCCCTGGTGGATGTATTGGCCCTCACTGCCACGCCAATACCCAGGACGCTTCAGCTTTCCCTTTCAGGGGTAAGGGACTTGAGTATCATTGAGACCCCGCCGCCGGAAAGGCACTCTATACAGACCTATTTGTCCCATTACGACGAGTCACTTATTGTTCGTGCAATCGAATCTGAGCTGGACAGAGGCGGCCAGGTTTTCTATCTCCACAACCGTGTCCAGACCATAGAGAATGCGGCCTATAGACTCAGCCGGCTGGTTCCCCATGCGCGCCTTGGCATAGCCCACGGCCAGATGAAGGAAAAGGAGCTCGAACGCACCATGATGCGTTTTGTGCAAAAAGAGATCGATGTGCTGGTCACCACCACCATCATAGAATCCGGGCTGGATATCCCCTCTGCCAATACCATTATCATTACTGATGTAGACCGCCTCGGCCTTGCCCAGATCTATCAGCTTAGGGGACGGGTGGGAAGGGCCAGGGAGAGGGCTTACGCCTATCTCATCCTCTCAGAAAACGGCCGCCTCAGCCCTGATGCGGAAAAGCGGCTCAAGGCCCTTATGGACTTCTCTCACCTGGGGGCGGGTCTCCGCCTTGCCATGCACGACCTGGAGATAAGGGGCGGGGGCAACATCCTGGGCTTTGCCCAGACCGGACATGTGGCCGCCATCGGTTATGAGCTTTACCTAAAGATGATAGAGCAGGCGGTGGCCGAGCTCAAGGGCGAGCAATGGCGCGAAGAGGTAGAGCCGGAGGTTAGGGTGGATATGCCTGCATATCTGCCTGATACGTATGTGTCGGATGTGGACCTGAGGCTGAATCTTTACAAAAGGCTTTCCACCATAAAGGATCAGGCCCAATTAAAGGCAATGGAAGAGGAGATCAGGGACAGGTTCGGACCTCTGCCCCCTGAAGTCCAAAACCTTCTGGAGCTGGTGAGATTGAGATTGGTGTTAAAGCAGATAGGTGTTCAAAGATTGGATATAGGCCCTGGAGGAATCCTGCTGGAATTCTCACCCCATTGCCCATTGGATCCAAAGGAGCTGATAAAGATTGCCCAAAAGACCCCTCAAAAAATACGGTTCCTCTCCCCGACAAGGATCAAACTAACCACTCCCGGAGCAGGGCCTCCTCTGGATCTGCATCGTGCAACCCAAGCCTTGGAGTCCATCTTACGAATTAATGCATGACAGGTGTTCAGCGGCATGTTGGAAAGTGGAAGGAAATTTTCTTTTCAATTTACCTGTGAGATGATACTGTTTTAAGTATTAGGTATGAAAGGCCATTTCTCAAACATTTTACCCGGCTTCATAATATTGCTCCTCCTTTTGACCTCTGCCGGTTTGTTATTGGGCTGCTCTGAGGGAGGGAGAGACAAGCATCAGGCTGCCTTGATTGTGGGCTCAAACGAGATCAGTGTAGAGCAGCTCAAAAGCGATATAGCTGCCATGGGCTACATGGATGAGTTGATCCCCTCTTTTTCTTCGCCCAACGGCAAGGCCCTTTTAGAGCGGATCATAAGTGACTATCTCGTGCTTGAATACGCAAAAGAAGCAGGCATTCAAGTAGGGGATGCAGAACTCAATTACCAGGCGAGGAAATTCTTGACTGATTACAAAGATGGCGCTCTCAAGGAGATCGTGCTTAGGGAGTCCATAGACCTGGAGCAATGGCGCCGAAGGCTACACAGGCAGCTCACCATTGAAAAGGTTGCCCAGCAGGTCACTAGAAGTGTTGCCCCCCCTACTCACGAAGAGCTTAAACGCTACTTCGAAGAGCACCATCAGGATTTCACCACTCCTTCAATGGTGAGGTTCAGGCAGATCGTCTGCCTGAGCAAAGAGGCGGCCAGAGAGGCAATGAGAAAGCTGAAAAAGGGCCATGAATTTGAG
>JAMOVZ010000475.1 GCA_027061865.1 Desulfobacterales bacterium | reverse complement strand
TTATTGTAATGATTCACGTGCCCATATCCACCCTCTGCCCTTGTTCCAAAGAGATAAGCCAATTTGGGGCCCACAATCAGAGGGGCGAGGTGCGGCTGCAGGTGAGGTTCAAGAAGTTTGTCTGGATAGAGGATCTTATCAAGCTTGTTGAAGAGTGCTCTTCGTGCGATGTGTACTCGGTGCTGAAGCGGGAAGACGAAAAATATGTCACCGAGAAGGCCTATCAGAACCCCATGTTCGTTGAGGACATTGTGCGCGAAATAGCCCTAAGGCTGGAGAATAATCCCAACATTACATGGTTTGCAGTGGAGTCAGAAAACTTTGAGTCCATCCACAACCACAATGCCTATGCATATATCGAGAGAGACAAGAGGGCTAAGGCGGCCTCCTCAGAATCTTCGTTGCATGAAGCCCAAAGGCAGGTGGATGCCTCCCGGATGGACGCCAGGCGACGTGTAAGCGGGTAGGGGGCGGAGAAGATGAGCCAGGATCTGAAAAAGATGTATAGAACCGTGATGGATGACCACTTCCCCGAAGAGATGCGCATTTCCTTTGGGGACCAGGTGCTCATTTACAGAAAAAGAACCTGGAGGATTAGGGATGAGAAGAGCGGCGGGCTTATAGAAAAGGGACTCCGGTATGGAGAAAACCCAGGACAGGAGGCCGCCCTCTACGAGCTGGTAAACGGGAATCTCATCCTTGGTGATTGCCACTTTATAGAGCCTGGCAAGGGACTTGTCTCGGCGCTGACCGAAGAAGACATGATCCAAGCAGGCAAGCATCCAGGGAAAATAAACCTGACCGATGTGGATAACGCCCTCAACATTATGCGCTATTTGGAGCAAAGGCCCGCAGTGGTGATAGTAAAGCACAACAACCCTTGTGGAGTGGCCTATGGCGGAAGCCTAGCCCATGCCTATGAACGGGCCAATATGGCAGACCGTATTGCAGCGTTCGGAGGATGCGCCCTGTTCAACCAACCCATGGATAAGGCCACTGCCGAGATGGTGAGTGAAAATTACCTGGAGGTGGTGGCAGCCCCTGATTATGAAGAAGGCAGTGTGGAGATTCTGGCCAGGAGGCCAAACCTCCGGATTATCAGGGTAAAGAGGATGGACAGGCTCCAAGAATATGCCAATCTGAGGTTCGTTGACTTCAAAAGCCTGATAGATGGTGGAATCATTGTGCAGCAATCCGCCCTTAACAGGATAAGGACTGCTGAGGACTTTACCCTCGCTTCCTGCGAGTACCAGGGCAAGACCTATACCATTGCGCGCAAGCCCACCGAAAAGGAATACTCTGATATGCTTTTTGGCTGGCAGGTGGAGCAGGGCGTCACGTCCAACTCCGTAATCTATGTGAAAGATGGCGTCACTGTTGGCATCGGGACAGGAGAGCAGGACCGGGTGGGCGTGGCAGAGATCGCGATTTTTAAGGCATACACAAAGTATGCAGATGCCTTGTGTTTTAAGCGGCACGGCCTTTCATACAAGGAACTGCAGCTGGAGGTGGAAAAGGGCAGGAAGGACAAGGCCCTGATTGAAGAGATAGATCAAGAGACCCGCAAAAACAAGGGGGGGCTGATAGGCGCTTGCATGATATCAGATGCCTTTTTCCCTTTCCGGGACGGGGTGGATGTGGCCATTCGGGAAGGAATAACCGCAGTGGTCCAGCCAGGGGGGTCGCTAAGGGACTGGGAAGTGATCGAGGCATGCAATGAGGCAGATCCCCAGGTGACCATGGTCTTTACAGGTCAGCGGGCATTCAAGCACTAAAAGAGACTTAATTGTCGGTGGGCTTTAGGTCTTGGCTTCCACGCCCCCCGCTCCAAGCGCTTCTTGAGCTCCCCGGGTATTGCTTTCAAATAAGGGGAAGGTGGAAGCTCAAGCAAGCGGCCATTGAGGCTGCGCCTTTTTGCCCAGGAGAGTATCAACCGCCTCTTTGCCCTGGTAAGGGCCACGTAAAACAGCCTTTTTTCTTCCTCTTCATCCCTTGCCCCAAAGAGGGTGCAGGGAAGCAGCCCATCTTCGCACCCTGTCATAAAGACCACTTCCCACTCAAGCCCTTTTGCTGCATGGATAGTCATGATAGCCACCCTGTCGCCCAGGAGGCTTTGGTGGTCAATTCCACGCTCAAGGGATAAGGCGGCCAAAAACTCAGGCAAAGTGCCTGTGAAATCCTTGGCCATAGCCCTGAACCTTGAAAGGTTTTCTTTTTCCTCTTCATTCAGGTTTGTTTCAGGGAAGTGGCTGGAAATTGCCCTTTCAATCAGCTCTTCTAAGGTCATTTCCTGAGGGGTATCAGGGAAGGGTGAAGGGGCAAGCCCGTGGGTCCTCAGGAGTTCTGAGTAACCCTCCATGTACAATGGGTTTTGTGGCCACATTGCGCACTGAAGGAATCTCCAAAGGATATCCGTTGGAAATTTTTCCGTGAGCGGCCGCTCGCCTGAGCGGGCAGTGGGGATCCCCCTTCGGGCCAGGGCCTTTTCCACAGAATCGGCCTGGGCGTTAAGCCTAGTAAGAACCGCAAAATCGCCGAAGCTCAGGGGATCTTCTTCTTGGCCCTCCGCCCTGCCCGAGTCAACGGAAAAATACGAGACCCCCCCCATCATCTTCTCTATGGCCTCAACTATCATCTCCGCCTCTTCCGCCTCGGTGGAGCAAGGGGCCAGCAGCACAGAGCCTGAGAGGGGCGAGACAGATTCCAGCGATTTGGCCTTGTTCATGACTGATGAGGCCACATCAAGGATAGTTTGAGTGGAGCGGTAGTTCAAGGTCAGCCTCACTACTTGGGCTCCTGGAAAGTCTTCCTGGAATCGGTGGAAATTTTTCACATCTGCGCCCCTGAAGCCGTAGATTGCCTGGTCAGGATCTCCAATGGCAAAAAGGCTGACTTCCCCAGCATCCCCCGCATCTGAAATTGCCTTAAGGATCATGACCTGAGCTGTGTTTGTGTCTTGATATTCGTCCACAAATATCCAAGGAAATCGGGAGGCGAGTTGCCCACAGACATCTGGATTGTTGAGAAGCAGTTCAAGGGTGCTGAGCTCCAGTTCATTGAAATCCACCAAACCTAGCTCATCTAATTTTTTCACATAAGCTGAAAAAAGAGAGATGTCTTTTCCGTCATGGTGTTGGCGGTCACGGCCCATCAGTCGGCAGAACCTCCAGGAGTAAACCTGGCCCAAAAAACGCATGGGGGAAGTGTTGCCCTTTGAGGCCCCCGAAATAATGGTTGAGGCGATCTTTAGCGCATCCCCCTCAGAGCACACAGAAATGGGCTTGGGAAGGTTTATCAAGTCACCATGCCCTTTTAGCACTTCAAGGCAAAAGCCGTGAAATGTGTGGACGTTTACAGACCCTGGGATACCAAGGCCCCCTATTCGCTCTTTGAGCTCTTGGGCGGCCTTCCGGGTGAAAGTAATTGCAAGGATATTGGATGGCCTTGCCCTGCCTTCCCGAATCAGGTACGCAATTCTGTGGGCGAGAACAAGGGTTTTGCCGGTCCCAGGTCCTGCAATAACCAAAAGATGGCCCCTGTCGTGAGTAACAGCCCTTAGCTGTTCATTGTTTAAGCGGCCAAGGATTGGATCCTCATCAAATATATCTTTTGTTTTATCCAGTGAGCTAATCCTTCTGTCATCAACAGATTGGACAGGCGCCTGCTCTTTTGCCTCAAAGCTTGTCTCAGAGCTTGGACTTTGAAACAGGGCCCCCTGGCCTTGGAGAGACTCCCTTTCCCCCTCTTCAAAGAGTTTGATGACTCCATATCGGCCGTCGAAACCCCCTTCCCTGATAACCCTGCCGGCCCGCATCCTGGAGATCGCCTCCCTTAGCAGGAATCCTCCTGCCTCCTCGATTTGTTCCAGGGGGGCCTCCATCAGGATGTAAAACTCCGGCCCAATTTCTTGAAGCAGGGTCTCGTAAAGAGAGAGGACTTTTTTAGTAGAGGGGCCGGCACCGGCTACCTCGGACATTATCTCTGGAAGCGGGATCAGGCTAACAAATTCATGGGTGAGTTTAGGCTCTGCCCTGTCTGCCAGTTCTTCGACCCGGTGGAGCACGCCCACGGTTAAAGGGCGGCCGCAATCGGGGCATATCCCCCTATAGGCCCTGGTCTGGCCGGGGTCAAGCCTTAAGCCACACCGCCTGTGCCCGTCCAAGTGGTACTTGCCCTCTTCAGGGAAAAACTCAATAGTTCCCACGAAATTCCTCCCTGTTTTCATGGCCTCTATCATACTGGAATAGTTGAGAGCCGTGGAAAAGATATTGGCCTCACGCCCCAGCTTGCCGGGAGAATGGGCATCAGAATTAGAGACCAAGACAAAACGGTCAAGGGCCGAAAGGCGCCGATTCATAGGAGGATCGGAAGACAGCCCGGTCTCCAAGGCGAATATGTATCTTGTCAAGTCCTCAAAACACTCTTCTATTGAGTCAAACCCTGATTTAGACCCAAAAAGTGAAAACCAAGGGGTCCAGATGTGAGCCGGTATGAGGGAGGCCCTCTCCTCACAGTCAAGCACCATTTCCAGCAGGTCACGGGAGTCTAGCCCCAAGATGGGCCTTCCATCAGAGGTTATGTTCCCAATTCTTCCAAGGCGGCGGTTCAGGCGTTCCACTGCCTCAAAATCGGGCATCAGGACCATGTGGTGGATCTTCCGGACCTTGCCCCCCTTTTTGTAGATACAGCTTATCTCGCCTGTAAGCATGAACAGGACCTCATCCCTGCAAG
>JAMOVZ010000474.1 GCA_027061865.1 Desulfobacterales bacterium | reverse complement strand
GGAACGCAGCAGGACCCAAAGGTCCCAATCACCCTTCTTGACGATGCGGCCCTGTACTTCACCTCTGGCACCACTGGACAACCAAAGCCGATCCTCTTGACCCACAGGAATTTGGAGGCGGCCTGTATAGTGGAAAACCGCCACCACAACCAGACTCATAAGGACAACTTCCTCCTCATTCCCCCACTCTACCACACAGGGGCCAAGATGCACTGGTTTGGCAATTTCATCGTGGGGGCCCGGGCGGTAATCCTTAAAGGAATCAAGCCCCAGTGGATACTTGAGGCCGTATCTGAAGAGCAGTGTACTATTGTGTGGCTCTTAGTCCCTTGGGCCCAGGACATTCTAGTTGCCATTGAACGTGGAGAGGTCAAGCTCGCAGACTACAAGCTAGACCAGTGGCGGCTCATGCACATAGGGGCCCAACCTGTGCCCCCGAGCCTCATAAAAAACTGGAAGAGGGTCTTTCCTCATCATGACTACGACACCAATTATGGCCTTAGCGAAAGCACCGGCCCTGGCTGTATTCACCTGGGGATAGAAAACATCCACAAGGTAGGTGCCATAGGGGTGCCAGGATTTGACTGGGAATACAAAATCGTGGACGACAACCTCAATGATGTGGAAAAGGGCCAACCCGGAGAGCTCATGGTCAAGGGGCCAGGGGTAATGAAGGAGTATTATAAAAACCCTGAGGCCACCCGCAAGACCCTCATTGACGGATGGCTCCTCACCGGAGACATGGCCCGCGTGGATAAGGACGGTTTTATCTGGCTGGTTGACAGGAAAAAGGACATAGTGATTTCTGGTGGTGAGAATATCTTCCCTGTGGAGATCGAAGATTTCTTGCTGGAAAACCCAAAGATCCAGGATGCCGCTGTAATCGGCACCCCTGACGAACGCTTGGGCGAGGTGGTAACGGCCATCATCCAGCTAAAGCCAGGCGAGCAAATGACAGAGCAAGAGGTTTTGGAATACTGTGAAAAGCTTCCCAGGTATAAGCGGCCCAGAAAGGTCTTTTTTGATGATGTGCCTAGAAACCCCACGGGAAAGATCGAAAAACCAAAACTTAGGAAAAAATACGCGGGCAGGGAAGAAAGCTTTGAGATTAAATGATCGCACTTCTCTCTACCCCTTGGGCACTGTTTAACAGGCCCTCGATACAGCTTGGCTCTCTTAAGGCCTTCATCAAAGTTCATGAGCCTGAACTGGTGGTGAAGGCCTTTCATTTCTATCTCCCCATTGCAGCAGCACTGGGCTATCCCGTCTACGAAGAAATCTCCCAGAGCACTGGGCTCTCAGAACCCCTTTATGCTGCCCTACTCTACCCCGAGCGCTTTGAGGCTATTGAAAGATTTTGGCGCAAAAAGGCAAGGCGATCTGATCAGCTCCACGAAGTTTCTTTCCAAGATCTTTGTGAGAGGCTGGAGGGGGCATCCCGCAGGCTGATCAAATCACAGGACTGGGCCTCATTCCGTTTGATCGGTTTTTCTGTATGCTTCTCGCAGCTAACCAGCACGCTCTACTTTGTAGAGAGGATAAAGGAGCTCGCCCCTCATGTCCCCATCGTCCTAGGAGGATCTGCTTGTTCAGGGGCCATTGGAAAAAGCATATTGGAAACATTTCCAATGGTGGATTATGTAGTCTCCGGCGAAGGGGAACTTGGCCTTCTCTCCCTTATCAAAGAAACTGATATTGAAACTAGGTTTATCTCAGGGCGACAAACAGGCAAGCTCGACAGGCTCCCTCCCCCAGACTATGAAGACTACTTTAAGGCGCTTGACGCTTTGGAGCCAAGAAAACGCTTCAGCCCGCGAATCCCGGTGGAGATGTCCAGAGGCTGCTGGTGGAACAAGTGCGCATTTTGCAATCTAAATTTACAATGGAAGGGCTACAGGGCCAAGTCCAACCAAAAGATGTTGGCCGAACTCGTTCAACTCTCAAACAAACACCAAATTCTTGCCTTTTCTTTCATGGACAATCTTCTGCCTCAAAAAGACATTGAACCGCTCTTTACTGGTATTTCTACTCTTGGCAAGGACTTTGAGCTTTTCTCTGAAATCCGGGCAACAACAACCCTTGCCGGCCTTCAGGCAATGGCCAGGGCCGGTATGAGAGAGGTCCAGGTGGGAATCGAGGCCTTGAGCAGCACTCTTTTGCGGAAGATTCAAAAAGGCACAACTGCCATCGATAACATGGAGATAATGAAAAATTGTGAAAGGCGTGACACTCCGGCGCTTACAGGAAACCTTATCATGGAGTTCCCGGGAAGCGATAGCAGTGATGTGGAAGAGACTATGGAGTGCCTCAATTTTGTGCTACCTTTCAGGCCTTTAAAGGCCATACCCTTTTGGCTTGGACACGGGAGCCCGGTCTGGATGAATAGGGGGCTTTTTGGAATCTCAAAGGTATTCAACCACCCAAGCTACCGCCCTCTCTTTCCCGACAAGGTGTTGCGGTCCTTGGTCACCATGATCCAAGGCTATCACGGCCCTGTTAAGGAGCAAAGGCGGCTGTGGAAGCCTGTAAAAAAGAGGATTGCGGAGTGGAGCCACTATTACCAACGCTTGCACCAAGGCCCCAATACTGAGCCAATCCTATGCTACCGCGACGGGGGAGACTTTCTGGTCATCCGCGAGCGACGCCCCAATGGCTATCCCATGACACACAAACTCAAAGGCACATCCAGGAAGATATATCTTTTTTGCGAAAATAAACGAACCATTCAAGAAATTACGGCCCGTTTTCCCTCTTTTTCCGCAGACCAGATCCAATCCTTCCTCAGGATGATGGTAGAAAAGCGCCTATTATTCCATGAGAAAGAGAAATACCTCAGCCTCGCCGTCCCCGCCAAGCTTTAATGTGCCCCCCCTCTCTCTAGTCTAGTGCCCTTCACTAGCGAAGGGCCTGGCGATTGGATTGTGTTCCTATTTTTTTGTTATGTCAAATTTGAAATAACCATTGACTTGAAGGCCCAGGCACGCGTAAATTAAAAAACAGCGAATGATGAGATGGTGTTCCTTTAACCAATCTTTGGCCTTAACCGGACTAGAGGTTTATTCTGCCCATGGATTTTGACACGCCACAGCTCGTTGACACGTTTGACCGGCGAATAAACTACCTGCGCATCTCTGTTACCGACCGCTGTAACCTCCGGTGCATATATTGCATGCCCCGGAAAGGGCTCCCCAAGCTGAACCACGCCGAAATCCTTACATACGAGGAGATCCTCAGGATAACAAAGGTGGCCGTTGGATTGGGAATAAACAAGGTTAGGGTAACCGGCGGCGAACCACTGGCTCGAAAGGGCATCCTCACTTTTCTGGAGGAGCTGAGCTCTGTTAGGGAGATCGAGGATATCTCCCTTACCACAAATGGTGTAATGGTGGCCGATCGGCTCCAGGCCCTTTGGGACATGGGAATAAGGCGAATCAATATCAGCTTGGACACCTTGTCAAGGAAGCGGTACCAGGAGATCACCTCTACGGATGCCTTTTACAAGGTCTGGCACGCAATTGAGAAGGCCCACGAACTGGGTTTTTCTCCCATAAAAATAAACATGGTGGTAATTGGCGGAGTTAATGAAGACGAAATCCTTGATTTTGCCAGACTTACCCTCAATCATCCTTACCAGGTAAGATTTATCGAATACATGCCTATCGGCCCTATTGATTTCAACACTCCTTCGAGATTTATTTCTACAAAGATCATCAAGCAGACTGTGGAATCCCTTGGCCCGTTGATTCCTGTAAAAAGTGACTGCTTTGACGGCCCTGCCCAGAGATACAAGCTGGAAGGAGCAACGGGGGAACTTGGTTTTATCAGCCCCATAAGCGATCATTTCTGTGGAAAGTGTAACCGCCTGAGGCTTACGGCAGACGGAAAACTCAGGGTCTGCCTCCTCTCGGACCTGGCCCTTGACCTCAAAACCCCCATCCGTTCAGGCATTTCTGACAGGGAGCTTGCCCAACTGATTGTGAAGGCTGTCTTGCTTAAGCCTTCCGGGCACCAGGTGGAAAGAGATGCCTCCCTCATACCTTCAGGCCAGATGTCATCCATTGGGGGGTAGCAAAGGCTATTTCCTGTTGACACTTAGTCCCTATAAGAGTAAATTCCGTTTGGTGTGGCTCTGACGACTTTGCACCTTTAACTTTTCCAATCTGTGGAATCTAGCTGTTTTTGGCTTTCAATTCTTTCAAGGGCGGATAGGAATTCTCTTTTGCCTTTAACTTTTTTCTAACCAAGTATCTGCTTTTCAGGCAATGGTCCACTGGCTTTAACCCCTCAAAATAGAAAGGAGGTGCCCATGGAAGTCACGCGGCGCGATTTCCTCAAGATCACGGGGGCTTCTGCCGCAGGAGCTGTGGCATTGGGTCTTGGGCTTGACTTGAAACCCATTAAATCACACGCTGAGACCCTCAAGATCCGCTACGCAAAGGAGACCACGAGCATCTGTTGTTACTGTGCCGTGGGCTGCGGTGTAATCTGCCACACATCCAAGGCAGGATCAGGCAAGATCATCAACATCGAGGGAGACCCTGACCACCCGATAAATGAAGGCGCACTGTGTGCAAAAGGGGCGGCCTTGAGCCAACTGGTCAACAATGAAGACCGGATCATCACCCCCCTTTATCGGGCCCCTTACAGCACGAGGTGGCAAAAGGTCTCATGGGACTGGGCTCTCTGGCGAATTGCCCTAAGGGTAAAGGAAGCAAGGGATGCCACATTCACTTACAAGAACGGAAAGGGCCAAGTGGTAAACCGCACGGAAGGCA
>JAMOVZ010000473.1 GCA_027061865.1 Desulfobacterales bacterium | reverse complement strand
CCGAGTTATCATCAAATTTGATATAGGTTCCATCCGGGCGCCTGATCTCTTTGGCGGTCCTAACCACTACGGCGCGAACCACATCGCCCTTCTTGACTTTGGAGTTGGGCATGGCCTCCTTTACTGAAACCACGATAATATCTCCCACAGTGGCATATCTCTTCCTGGTGCCACCAAGAACCTTTATACAGGCCACTACCTTGGCCCCCGAATTATCTGCAACCTTTAGTCTCGTTTCCGTTTGTATCATCTCTCACTCCGCCCCACCTGCTATCCTCATCAGATTTCTGTGTCGGCCTTCTCAAGGATCTCAATTACCTGCCAACGTTTCCTCTTGCTGATGGGCCTTGATTCAATTATCCTCACCTTATCGCCAACCCCGCACATATTCTTTGGGTCATGGGCCATGTATTTTTTTCTCTTCCTGATATATTTCTTATAAGTGGAATGTTTGGTAAGCCGCTCCACCAGGACCGTTGCGGTCTTATCCATCTTGTTGCCTACCACAGTGCCCACCAGCCTCTTCCTGTTTCCCCTCTCACTCATTTATGAACCTCGCTGTGCCTTTTGTTGAGCCAGCTCTCTCTCGCGCAGGACAGTCTTAACCCTTGCAAGATCTCTCTTTGTCTTGGGAATGGCCGCTGTGTTACCAAGCTGTCCAGTGGCCTTCTGAAAGCGTAAGTTAAAGAGCTCTTGCTTCAACGACTTTTCCTTTTCCAACAATTCCTCTGTACTAAGCTCTCGCAATTCAGACGCCCTCATGGCATTAAAATCTCCTAGTTAAGAATCGTGTGGCAAAGGGGAGTTTGTGACCAGCCAGCCTGAAGGCCTCCTCGGCCACTTCTTCGGGAACACCCTCGATCTCGTAAAGGACCCTGCCCGGCTTTACCACGGCAACCCATCCTTCTGGGGCGCCTTTGCCCTTTCCCATCCGGGTCTCAGCAGGCTTCTTGGTGATAGGCTTGTCAGGAAACACCCTGATCCAGATCTTGCCCCCCCTTTTCACGTGCCGGGTTATGGCCACCCTGGCCGCCTCAATCTGCTGGGCCGTCATCCACCCACACTCAAGGGCCTGCAACCCGTAATCTCCAAACTGTACTGTGCAGCCCCGGTAGGCCTTACCCTTCATTCTGCCTTTTTGCCTTTTTCTATATTTTACCTTTTTGGGACTTAACATGACTGCTCACTACTCCTTCTTTTCAGGGAGCACTTCTCCCTTGAAGATGAAGACCTTTACCCCCACCACTCCATAAGTAGTAAAGGCCTCTGCAAAGCCGTAGTCAATATCTGCCCTAAGGGTATGGAGCGGCACCCGGCCTTCCCTGTACCATTCTCTCCTGGCCATCTCTGCGCCGCCCAACCTTCCGGCGCAAGCAATCTTGATCCCCTGAGCACCAAATCGCAGCGCAGAGCTTACCGCCTTTTTCATAGCTCGCCTGAAGGCCACCCTCCGCTCGAGCTGCAACGCCACGTTTTCTGCAACCAGTTGGGCCTCTACCTCGGGTTTGCGTACTTCCTGGATGTCGATCATGATCTCTCTGTGGACCATATTTTCCAGTTCCCTGCGGAGGCTTTCAATCTCAGCGCCCTTTTTGCCTATAACAATACCAGGCCTTGCCGTGTGTATCCTTATTCTTATCTTGCCGGCTGCCCGCTCGATCTCTATCTTGGAAATTCCTGCCTGGTAAAGACGCTTCTTTATAAACTTCCTGATCTTGTGGTCTTCCACCACAAAGGAGGGATAATCCTTCTTGGCAAACCACCTGGAATCCCAGGTCTTAATTATCCCAAGTCTGAAACCAATTGGATGAACCTTCTGTCCCAATACTCACCTCCGCAATCTTCTGAGTTGAATCCAGCCCCAGGGTCTAAAAAGCTATTTCCTCTCATCCAGCACCACAGTAAGGTGACTGGTCCGCTTTCTTATTCTGGTAGCCCTTCCCAAGGCCCTTGGCCTCCATCTTTTCAGAGTAGGCCCTTCGTCTGCATAAATCCTCTTGACATAAAGGGAGTCCACATCAAGGCCGTGATTATGCTCTGCATTGGCTACCGCAGAATTGATAAGTTTTCTCACGATCTTAGCGCCCTTTTGGGGGGCAAATGCAAGGCGGCGTAATGCCTCTTCCACACTTTTCCCCCTTACCTCGTCCATCACCAGACGGACCTTCCGGGGCGAAACCCTCACATATCTTGCAACTGCTCTACTTTCCATAGCCTTTGTCAATCCATGCTCGATTGTTATTTCTTTCCCTTCAGCTTGGACTTCTTGTCTCCTGCATGACCATAAAAGGTCCTTGTCGGAGCAAATTCCCCCAGCTTGTGTCCAACCATATCCTCGGTCACAAAAACAGGAATGAATTTTTTACCATTGTGGACCGCGAAGGTGAGCCCCACAAATTCAGGGATAATGGTGGACCTTCTGGACCAAGTCTTAATGATCTTTCTGCTCCCGGTCTCACTGGCCTTCTGGACCTTTGCCAGGAGATGTTGGTCAACAAAGGGTCCCTTTTTGAGAGATCTTGCCAAAATATCCCTCCTCTATAAACTTTACTGTTTCCTTCTCTTGATAATTAAACGATCGCTGGGCTTTTTGCCCCTGGTCTTATATCCCTTTGTAGGCACCCCCCATGGGGTGACAGGATGTCTTCCTCCAGAGGTCTTCCCTTCCCCGCCTCCATGAGGGTGGTCGACCGGGTTCATGGCCACCCCTCTTACCTTTGGGCGTCTTCCAAGCCACCTTGTCCGCCCTGCCTTGCCAAGGGATATATTCTCATAGTCCAGATTGCCTACTTGCCCGATGGTTGCCTTGCAATCGAGAAGAACCATTCTAACCTCCCCGGAAGGGAGCTTTATCTGGGCATACTTACCTTCCTTGGCCATCAACTGGGCATATCCGCCTGCTCCGCGCACCAACTGGCCCCCGTGGCCGGGGTGCAATTCAATATTATGAATATGGGTCCCCAAAGGTATGTCACGAAGAGGCAAGGCATTCCCCGTCCTTATCTCGGCTCCTGAGCCTGAGACCACCTTGTCGCCCACCTTAAGACCATGTGGAGCAAGGATATAACGCTTCTCGCCATCCACATAATGAAGAAGCGCGATATTGGCTGAGCGGTTTGGATCGTATTCAATGGCAGCCACCTTGGCGGGAATCCCGTCCTTGTCCCGCTTAAAATCGATGATACGATACATGCGCTTGCGGCCACCTCCACGGTGTCTCACCGTTATACGGCCGAAACAGTTCCTGCCTCCACTCTTTCGCAGCGGCTCCAGCAGGCTCTTCTCTGGCTCCTTATCCGTAAGCTCCTCAAAGGTGAGGTAAGTCTGGAATCTCCTTCCGGGAGAAGTTGGTTTTACAGTTTTTATGGGCATAACTAAGTCTCCTTGCTTAACTCCACCTACTTTCAGCCCTCACAAAGCGATTATGCTTACATACCTTCGAAAAATTCTATGTTTTCGCCAGGCGCAAGCTTTACAACGGCCTTTTTCCAGTCAGGCCTCTTACCCACATTGCGGCCCATCCTCCGCTTCTTTCCCCTTACGTTCATAACCTTTACATCCACCACTTTTACCTTTAGAAGTTCTTCCACAGCCCGCCTGATCTCGATCTTATTGGCATCCTTGTGCACCTTGAAAGTCACTTGATTGGAAGCCTCTTTTTGGATATTGGACTTCTCGGTAATATGTGGCTCTTTTATGACCTGGTAGATATCCACGGCTAAATCAACGCCTCCTCAATTTTGGGAATTACACCCTCTTCCAAGAAAAGCTGATCATATTTCAGGATGTCATACACATTCAGGCCCTTGTAGCTCATTACCTTGACCCAGGGCACGTTCCTGGATGACTTGTCCAGCGTTTCCCCCACCTCTTTGGCAACGATCAAGGCCTTACGCACATCAAAGGTCTTCATTACCTCCACAAAGTTCTTGGTCTTGATTTCAGGAAGCGTGAAGGCATCTACCACTATTAATTGCTCGCTTTGGAGCTTATCGGTGAGTGCCATTTTCAGGGCGGCCTTTTTCACCTTCTTTGGCACTTTAACCTCGTATTTGCGAGGCTTAGGACCAAAGGCCACTCCACCTCCCCGCCTGGTGGGAGAGGCAGCCGTGCCCACCCTTGCCCTGCCTGTGCCTTTTTGCCGCCAAAGCTTCCTTCCCGAGGCCTTCACCTCAGAGCGGGTCTTTGTGGAAGCAGTTCCTGCCCGCTTCGCAGCCAACTGGGCCGCCACCACCTGATGAAGGACATGGCCCTTGATGGGCACGTTGAATATCTCTTCTTTCAGTTCCACTTCAGAGACCTTTTCCCTCTGAAGATTGTATACATCTACTACCGTCATATCCCGCCTCTCAGAGTCAATGCGCCAGGCCCTTTAAGCCTTTCTGATTTCCACAAAGCTGTTCTTGTGGCCCGGAACAGCGCCTTTGACCACTACTAAATCCAGTTCAGGGCGAACATCCACCACTTTAAGATTTTTCACGGTTACCCTTTGATTGCCATAATGGCCTGGAAGCTTTTTTCCCTTTATGACGCGTCCAGGAGTAGCGCTACATCCTATGGAACCAGGTATCCTGTGAGAGCGCGAACCGTGGGTCTTCCTGCCGCCCGAAAAACCCCAACGCTTCATCACTCCGCTAAATCCCCGGCCCTTGCTCAGCCCACTCACATGAACCAGGTCACCGATCTGAAATATATCCGCCTTTAATTCCTGGCCCAATTCAAACGCCTCGGGGTCATCCACTTTTATTTCACTCAGATATTTGAAAGGCCTCACGCCCGCAGCCCTGAA
>JAMOVZ010000472.1 GCA_027061865.1 Desulfobacterales bacterium | reverse complement strand
GTGTAAACTTTTTTCATGGGGATCCCCAGTTTCTTTGCAAAGGCCTTTATTATTCGGATGTTTGCCTGGTGTGGAATCACTGTATGGATTTCATGGCTGGACACCGAGGTCTCTTCCATGACCTCTTCCGCAATACCGGCCAAACACTCCACGGCCTTCTTGAAAAGGCGATTCCCCTCCATCTTGAGGAAAAAATGTTTTCGGGCAATCCCTTTCAAAATAGTTGGGACAAATGCCCTTCCCTCAGCCGAATACAACAGATCCCCATACGAGCCATCTGACCTTATGCGCGTGGATAAAATCCCCTCACCGTTGCTGCTTGAACTGAGAACCACGGCCCCTGCACCGTCTCCTAAAAGCACACAGGTTCCCCTGTCTTTCCAGTTTATTATGGACGACAGCCTCTCTACCCCAATCACCAGGGCCGTCTTGGCAGTACGGGTCTTTATGGCATTGTCAGCCACAGAAAGGGCATAAAGGAACCCGGAACAACCTGCTGACAGATCAAAAGCAGCGGCCTTGCTTGCCCCAAGCCTCTCTTGCACCATGCATGCAGCAGACGGAAACTGCCGATCAGAAGTTACGGTCCCCACAACTATCAAGTCCAAATCAGAAGGGCCCAGCCCTGCCATCTCCAAGGCCCTGAAGGCCGCCTTTGTGGCAAGGCCGGTGGTGCTCTCTCCATTTCCACTTAGTGATATCCTGCGTTCTTTGATTCCTGTCCTTCTGCTGATCCATTCATCACTGGTGTCAACAATCCGCTCCAGATCGCTGTTCGAGAGCACCATTTCAGGGGTAGCCGATCCCGTCCCCTTTATAAATGCCCTTGGAGTATTATTTGTTCTTACCAAAGCTTTCTCCTTTCTAGCCCTTTTGCCAGTGTTCTCCCCATAAATATCGCACCTCGATCTGAAGAAGGATCCCTTAACTATGATTCACGGATTTTATTTCGGAAGGGGCAGGACATTAAGGGAGGAGTCGAGGCGGCCAAAAACCATCCAAGATCTTTTGTCAAGCAGCGTTATTCAACTGTATAACAAGAAAAATGTCAATTCTTTTTTGGGATCAAAAGGCCCTCTTCATACAACATATAGCACAGAGAAGAGAAGAAGAGACGGGTCAAAGACCCGCCTCTTTGCTAAACTATTTCTACAGGCTATTAAAGTTCAGGATTCGATCCGTGTGTTCCCAGAACTTGAATTTCTCCTTGAGACCCTTGCCTTGAAGTAGGCTTACCGTACCCTGAGCCTCAATGACCTTTTGGCCTTCAGCCGAGGTCAGCCAATCTAGAAACGACTTCACTTCACCTTCGGGCTTTCCTTTTGTAGCAATATAAAGCGGCCTGAAAAGGGGGTATTTCCCTGTGGAAATATTGCCTACAGTAGGCTCTACCCCATCTAGTTTGAGTATCTTAAGCTTTTTTCCCTTATATATCCTTTTCTTCGCACTGCTTATCCCAGTGATTCCTATGGCATTTTTATTCTTTAGTATGGCTTTCTCCAAGGGGCCTGATGACCTAACTATCATGGCTTTTTCCGTAAAGTCGGCCTCAGTGTCATGAAAGATCATCTTCCTGGCCATGTATCCCACACCACTTGTCTTTCCAACCCTGGCTACCACGAGTATCTCTCGGTCTGGCCCCCCCACCTCTTTCCAGTTTGTGATCTTACCGGTCATGATCTTTTTGAGCTGATCCACAGTAATGGAATCTACGGGATTATCGGGATGGACGACAGCAACCAGGGCGTCCCATGCAACTACAGTTAGATATATATCGCCTTCTTCTTTTGGAAACCGGTCCACTAAGGCCGGCCTGCAAGTGCCCCCCATCTGTGTGAGTCCTGAGTTTGCAAACCGTATCCCCTTGGTTGCGCCACCGCCGCTCAATTTGATATCGATCCCTTTTTGTTCCTTGTATGCCTTTGCTACCTCTTTCATATAAGCCTTCTTGCTGATACCACATCCTGTCCAGGTGAGCCCTTCACTAAAGGCCTTGGCCTGGAATAAAAAAAATAACATGGAGAGAGACAACAGGGATGCTAAAAAAGCTCTTTTACCCTTACTGGTACCCTTACTGGTTATTATGCTCGGCATTGCCTTGTCCTCCTTTCGCTCACTAAAATTCCTCAAAGTCCTCATCTTCCTCCGCTCTTCCCTTCTCGTCCCCAAAGGCATTTCCGTCAGGGTCGGGGGCTGGGCCATGGCGGATAAATATGGAAGGGCTGCGGTCAACGGTTTTACCAATATTTTCTGATTCCGATGAAGCTGAGGCCTTGCCCCCAACAAGGCCTTTTAGGGCCATCACCAAGGCCTTCATGGTTTCGGCCTGGGCACTCAGCTGTTCAGAGGCGGAAGCGCATTCCTCTGTGGTAGCTGCAGACTTCTGCGTCACAGCATCTATCTCCCTAACGGCCCTGCTTACTTGTTGAATACCTTCTGATTGTTCTTGTGAAGCATCGGCTATTTCTTTAACTAAAGAATTTATTTTTGTAATGTTTGAGGCGACTTCAGAGAATACGTCGCTGGTTTTGGTTACCAGCTCAGAGCCGCTGTTTACCTTGGCAGTGGTTTCTTCGATTAGCTGGGTGGTTTCCCGTGCTGCATCTGCAGCCCGCATCGCAAGGTTTCGCACTTCATCGGCCACCACCGCAAACCCGGCACCTGCTTCACCAGCCCGCGCTGCCTCGACAGCGGCGTTCAATGCGAGCAGGTTTGTTTGAAATGCTATTTCATCGATGGTCTTAATGATCTTAGAGGTCTTTTCACTGGCCTCCATGATATCATTCATTGCTTGTGTGAGCCCATCCATGGATTGGTCTGCTTTGTCTACAATATGGCTTGCCTGAACTGCCATATCTTTGGCTTCTATGGAGTGTTGTGAGTTTTGTTTGGTCTGCGATGAGATTTCCTCCAAGGTGGAAGATATCTCTTCCAATGATGCGGCCTGGTGACTTGCATCCTCTGCCAGGGATTGGATTGCAGAGGAGACCTCCATTGAGGCGCTGGCAACCTGTCCCGCCCCTTCTCCCATCTGGGTGGAGATATTGCTTAACAGCCTTATTAACCGGGTGGAAATAATAAAGGCCATTAGTACCGCTATGCCAATGGCTGCAAGACCCAGAACCAGCAGATTTCGTTTCAAGGCGCGCGAGGCCCTAAGCACTACCTGGTCAGTCACCGTATTCATTCTAATTTCCTCTACCGCCTTTCCAAGCAGATCCTGGACCTTACGTGCGGAAGGGACGACTTTGCTGATGAATATCATCTCTGCAGCATGTGCTTGTCTTAAAAGGTCGTCGGTAATTGACTGGAGTTCGTGGAGTGACCCCCTAACTTTTTCAACAGCCGGGAGGAAAGTTTGCCCATAGGTCTGATGGGCAGCCGTTTGTTTAAGCAGTTCACGTTGAGTCTTGCAGGCGCCTTGCAGTTCTCTGACGAGAGCCGCATTGTTGATGGTCAGGTCATTTACATAAATATAGCGGCTTTTTACTTCCTCACCATTTTCTAAGGCCTCGCCGATTCGTGTTGCGGCATCGCATACTTTCTGGTGGAACTCCCTTGCTTTGGCAAGATGCCCGCCCAGTTGAGGAAATTTCCCGCCATATTGAATCGTCTGCGCAGATGCCAGGAAGCGGACCAGGGAAGTTTGAGCGGGATCCGTCTCTACGCCCAGTTCATCAAGCTGCTCGATGATAGCCACAGATATCAAGTTGAGCCATTCTGAATGGCTTTCTTTGGCAGATCTGAGTTTAGGGAGGAATTCAGTATCCACATCCATATAGGCTTGTTCTGTGGCAATTACTGCCTTCTTGAGCGAGGCAAAGGCCTCATGCAGTCTTGAGATAGGTGTTGAATACCTTTCATCGGTTTGAATGAGCTTGGTTTTCCCGTCGCTCCTGAGCCATTTTCCGATCGGGCTTGAGTCAAGCTCAGATAAGGGAGGAAAGGCTTTCCCGGGAATGGTTATGGCGTCCTTTATTCTGCTGGTCCACGAAAGGAGCCAGGATTCCAGCTCACCTAATTTGGCAGTAAGCCCTTGTGGCGGGGGCTTGAATGTGTCAAGGACCGATTTGGCGCCCGAGTGGAGTTCTTCATGGGGTTGTTCCAACTCCTTGAGAATGGGGGCTAGGGAGGGAACGAGGCTTTCCACATACGACCTCTCGTTTGTGTATAGGATAGAGCCAAGGCCGCATTTCCTGTGATCCGTTTCAAGACTTGGCCTCTTCCCGCCCGCAAGATATTCAGAGAGGGCATTGAGGCACTTGTAATGATTGAAATGTACTTTTGTAAACTCCGCTATTAGTTTGTTGGCCTCTATAGTCTCCCGGCTCTTTTGGTGTAAGCGATCCACTCCCACAATACTGAGGACGCAGAGGGCTGCCAGGACCATTATTACAGAGCCAAAGCCCATCCAGATGCGCCTAGATATCGTCAAGCCTTGGCCTCCTCCATTTTTTCTGTTCTTTTTTATTTCCAATTCCCTCATCCTTATTCCCTCCACCAGGGATTTGTTAACCTTCTTAAGGATTGAAGCAAGTAATATGCCAATTCCTTGCCACATTACTTCAAAGGGGAGGAGATGAATGGTAGAGTAACCATACAAAGGCAATATCATAAAATATGTAAGGCTTAGGAATTGATTAGGAATTGATAAGGTAACCGCCTGCCGGGCAGAGCATGGGGGGAAATTTTTTGGCGCAAAAGAAAAGATGTTGACAAGAAACCGGCACAAAAGCCTAAACGTCACCGCTTTGGAAGCGGATCAAATTGAATAGCACCCCTAGCACCCAAT
>JAMOVZ010000471.1 GCA_027061865.1 Desulfobacterales bacterium | reverse complement strand
TCAAGAAGAAGGAGCCATTATCCACTGATGAACAAAATGGAAGTTATCCATCTGGCCGAAAGCCTGCTTGATGGTAAAGATATTGGGCAACACACATTAAGGCAGATGGCCCTCGTTCCTGACACACAAGTCTTTGACCTGATGACCGGGGCCAATATGCTGAGGGAGGCATATTTCGGCAATAAAATCCAGCTCTGCACCATTTGTAATGCAAAATCAGGCAAATGTTCCGAGGACTGCGCCTTCTGCTCTCAGTCCGCTTTCTCCAAAAGCGATATCTCGGTATATCCACTCGATACTGGAAGAATCTTACAGGGGGCTCAACATGCCACAAATAGTGCTGTTGCGCGCTATTCTGTGGTAACCAGCGGCAAGAGGCTTACAAAAAAAGAAGTAAAAACTGTGGCTGACACCCTGGCTTTCTGTAAAAACCGCGGGATACATTTCTGTGCCTCCTTAGGCACCTTGGGTTACGAGGACCTTATGCTGCTCAAGGAGGCCGGCATCACCAGGTATCACCACAACCTGGAGGCCTCCAGGAGCTTCTACCCGGAGATATGCAGCACCCACACTTACGATGAAAGAATCCAAACGGTAGAGGCCGCAAAAAGGGCAGGGCTTTCGGTGTGCTCTGGGGGGCTCTTTGGCATGGGAGAGAGTGAGCTGCAGGTCTTGGAGCTGGCCCTGGCCTTAAAAGAGCTTGATGTGGATGCAGTGCCGATAAACTTCCTTACCTCCATTCCAGGCACAAGGCTAGAGGGAGCCAATTATCTTACCCCCCTCAAGTGCCTGAAAATCATCAGCCTGTTCCGCTTTGTGCTTCCCCGGAAAGAGATAATCATCTGTGGAGGGAGAGAGGCCAATCTGAAAGAACTACATCCCCTTGTCTTTTACGCGGGGGCTAGCGGCATTATGACCGGCAACTATCTCACCACCAAGGGCAGGACCCTGGAAAAAGACTTGGCCTTGCTGGACCAGCTTGGCCTCGAGCCTACCCGCCCAGACCAAGAGCGGCTCCGGCCTGCCTGATCCCAAGGGCCACAACATAGGCAACCAGCAGGTTAAAGCAGATGGAAAAGGCAGCCCATCCCCATGAGCTTTCCTTTTTGATGCTTATCACGGTTGGGAGACATGGCACATAAAGCATTGTAAATATCAGGAACACGAAGGCCTGAAGGGGATTCCAAAGGGGATCGTTCTTGATCCTTGCAGCCAAAGACGGGGCAACATCTTCCTCTGCCTGGCCCAGCGAATAGGCAGTGCCAAGGGTGGAGATTACCACCTCTTTGGCTGCAAAGCCACCCACCAGGGCAATGTTGACCCTGTAATCAAATCCCAGGGGACGGCTGATGACCTCAAGCTTTGAGCCAAGCCACCCTGCCACAGTGCTCTCTAGGATGGTTTTTTGCTTCTCCAAGGCCAGGGCATTTGCTGACTTTTTGTACTCCAGATAAGCACGGGCCCCTTGGACAATCCCCTCCTCAATATCAGAGGGGACTTGGTGGCCTTCCTCTAACAGATATGCGACCTTCACAAGGGAAAAATATTTCTCCCGGGAAAGTTTATCGATTAATTCCGTATCATTTTCTTCACGTGCCTCAGAATACCTTGCATAGAGGGCATTGAGGTTTCCCAGATCAGATGCGCTGGCCACGATCCCCTTGATGGAGGGTCTGTTGAGGAACTGCTCCGAAAGCTTTGCTTGGGCCTCCTCAAAGCGTATTAAGGTCTCTTGGGAAGGGCCAGGGTAGGTCATCATGGCCCAAAACATGATGGAGAAGGCCAGGATAATGGTTCCAGCCTTCTTTATGTACTGCCAGGTGCGCTCCCAGGTGTGGATAAGGAGGCCTCGAATCGTAGGCATGCGATATGGGGGCAGCTCCATCACGAAAGGGGTCTTTGGTCCCCGAAGCACTGTGGAGCGCAGCAGCTTGGCGCCAAGGAGCGCAAAGGCCCAGGAGAGCAGTGTGAGAATGAAGAGCATCTTGGCCTGCTCCTTGGCAAAAAAGGCCGCAATCAGCATGGCATAGACTGGGAGCTTGGCCCCGCAGTTCATAAAGGGAACCACCAGGAGAGTGGCGATCCTTTCCTTTGGATCTCTCAAGGTCCTGGTTGCAAGCACCCCCGGCACAGCACATCCCCCGGAGATACCCCCGCTCACGATCAGCGCTATGACTGAACTTCCGTGAAGCCCAAACCAGCGCAACACCCGGTCCAGCATGTAGGCCACCCGCGCCATGTAACCTGAGTCCTCCAGGATTGCTATGGCAAAGAACATAAACATTATGAGCGGCACAAATCCCATCACACCGCCCACCCCGTCGATCACCCCGGATACCAACATGGATTGAAGGGGCCCCGGAGGGATTACAGAAAGGACTCCCGCCTTCAGTAGTTCAAAGAACCGCTCCATCCACACCAGGGGCACTTCGCTGGCCCAGAAAGTAAAAGTGTAGATCGCATAGAGGATCAGCACCATGAAAACTGGTCCCAGGATCCTGTTTGTGAGCACACGGTCGATCTGATCAGAGAGATTGAGACGGGTCTCTATTTTTCGCTTGACCACCTGCTTTGTGATGCCGGCAATGAAGCCATAGCGGTGATCTGCTATGATACCTTCGGGCTCCTCCTCCAGGGTGGCAAGGGTGTGTTTGGCTGTCTGCTCGCATATCTGTCTTATTTTGGAATTGGCCTCTGGGTAGCTGGCCAGCAGTTCCAGGATCTGGCTGTCTCCCTCCAGGCACTTGAGCGCTATCCAGCGTGGAGGATATTTGTCTTTGAGGGCCCCGGTGCTCTCCAGAATTTCCTCTATTTGCTGGATGCTTTGGTCAATGTCCCTGCCATAAGAGATCTTTACTGGCCTCCAGGCCCTTTTGCCTTCTTTGGCTACCTGGAGCACCTTATTAATCAGCTCTTCGATGCCCTTGTTGCTCCTTGCCACCATGGGTACAACCGGCACGCCAAGGAGTTGCTCAAGCCTCTCAGCATCCACCGCAATGCCCCGGGATTCGGCAACATCCATCATATTCAGAGCAATGATAAGAGGGGCCCCCAGTTCCATCAACTGGACGGCCAGATAGAGGTTTCTGTCCAGATTTGAGGCATCCACAATGTCGACTACCACATCCGGCCGCTCGGTCACCAGGAAATCGCGGGCCACTATTTCTTCCAGCGAATAGGCGGTGAGGGAATAGGTGCCGGGGAGGTCCACCACCTCGATCTCTACGCCATCGCGCAAAATGGTGCCGTATTTCTTTTCAACCGTGACTCCCGGGTAATTGGCGATATGCTGGTGGGCGCCGGTGAGGGCATTAAAAACCGTGGTCTTTCCCGCGTTGGGGTTTCCGGCCAGTGCTATGGTGATCTTCTTTTTCATGTTCATGCCTAATACAGCTAATCGTCCACTTCTACAAAGATGAAGCTTGCCTCATCGTTTCTCAGGGTCAATACATAGTCCTTTATTTTTACTGCCACAGGGTCTTTTAACGGCGCTCGGCCCTGGATCTGGATCTCCACGCCAGGGACCAACCCCATCTCCCTGATCCTTCTGCCCATGTCGCCAGAAGCAGAGACCTTCCGCACGGTTCCCTTCTGGTTTTTCTCCATCTGCCTCATCTTTATTGTGCGCTTCATACCAGGCTCACCACCTCCATTTGCAACCCCTGCGTTGTCTGACTCATTATGGCCTGCCTCGCCCAAGGGGATCCCTTGGGCCTTGGAGTGGCTGTGAGGAAGACGCCCAAACCCATGGACATGATAGTGGGTATGGGGCACTGCCTCCTCTTCTGAGACAATCTTACCCTTTACCATACCATAGACCCTATCTGTGGTCTGGAGGATGAAGTCCATGTCATGGGAGATAAAGATATAGGAAAGCTCAAGGCCGTTCAATATATCAACAAGTCTTTCTGTGGTCTCCATGTCGAGCCCTGTGGTGGGCTCATCCAGCAAAAGCACCCGGGGGCGCATGGCCAAAACCGTTGCAAGAGACACCAATCTCTTCTCACCGCCAGAAAGCTTATGGGTCACGCGGTCTTCAAATCCCTTCAACCCCAAAGAATCCAGGGTTTCTCTTGCAATCCCCTTGGCCTCCTCCACGCTCTTTCCCTGGTTTAGGGGGCCAAAGGCCACATCTTCCAGCACAGTGGGGCTAAAGAGCTGATCGTCGGGATCCTGAAAGAGGAGTCCGATCTTTAGCCTCATTCGGCGGAAGTCCTTTTCGTCCTTCATGGGCTGGCCAAACAGCTCCACCACTCCCGAAGATGGCTTGATCAGTCCCATGATGATCTGAAAAAGTGTGGTCTTGCCGCTTCCGTTTGGCCCAATCAGCCCCACCCTTTCGCCGTCACGGAGCTGAAAATTCAGGCCCTCAAAGACCTTCCTGGGGCCTGGATAGGAAAAGTGAATATCTTTCAAATTTATCAATAGATTATTCCGCTCCATTGGAGACCTGCTATTAAGATTATCTGAAGCAGCATGACAACCCCTACTGCCATATCAAGCCGGGTGAAACAAAAGCTCCAAAGGTCATGGTACTTGCCTTGAAAGCCTCGGGCGAGCATGGCTCTCTTAACCCTTTCTGAGCGCTCATAGCTCTTGACCAACAGCATCCCGATCAAGTGGGCATAGGTCTTATAGGTATGGAGGTTGGTCTTAGGTTGAAAGCCTCGAACCTTGAGGGCCTTAACCAGCCGGTGATATTCTGCTTCAATAACATGTATATATCTATAGGTAAAGAGCAGGAGATGGACAAACTTTTTTGGAACACCCAAGTGCCCCATTGCACGGCCTAGTGTAAATACGGAGGTTG
>JAMOVZ010000470.1 GCA_027061865.1 Desulfobacterales bacterium | reverse complement strand
GGGGTTCAAATGTGTGGCCGCATTTGACACCCACCCTGAAAAGATAGGCACCCACACCCCCACAGGCCTGGTTATCCAGCACATTGATGAACTCAAAGAGACTGTCAAAGAACGGGACATCAAAATAGGAATGATAACTGTGCCCCCCTCCGAGGCTCAAAAGGTGGCTGACTATTTTTTTGACGCCGAGGTTTACGCGATACTTAATTTTTCGCCGACAAGAATACAGGCTCCTGACTGTTGCCTGGTGGAAAATATCGATTTTACTGTGAAGCTTGATATCCTCACCTATAAATTGACCAGAGGGCTTAACTAAATCCTGGCACTTCGGAGTATGTGGAAAGTCTTTTACCGTAGAGCATCTGAACTGGCGGAGGCGAGGCAAATGAGATCAAAGCAATGGGCAATCACTATGGTTTGGCTCCTTTTTGCGAGCACATTGCCTGTTTTCTGTTCAATGGGGCAAGCCCAAAGCAAGGGCGTTCCAGAGCTGGTTCTCGAGGAAACAGTCCATGACTTTGGCCAAGTAAAACAGGGAGACGTATTAGAGCACAGCTTTGTGATCCGCAATCAAGGCACAGCGCCTTTGCAAATCAAAAATGTGAGGCCTGGCTGAGGCTGTACAGTGGCCTCTTTCGACAAGGTCATCCCCCCAGGAGGAGAGGGAAAGATTACACTGAAGATAAAGACCGGAGGATACCAGGGCAGGATCTCCAAAGGGGCAAGGGTTTACACCAACGACCCCAAAAAGGCCTTCTTTTTGCTGCGCCTCGCTGCAGATGTTAAGGTGCCCATATATATATATCCAAGGTTTGTGAACTTTATAGGAAGGCCAGGCCAAAGCCTTACAAGGTATGTCCTCATTGAGGCGAGAGAGGAAAAGCCCCTGAAGATCACCCCTGTAGGCTTTAACCTCCAGGACAAGGTGAACTTTACCATCCAAGAAATGGTCCCTGGCAAGAAATTTCAAATAGTGCTTGCCACCGCCCCGCAAGTGGTAGGGGCTTATAATGGTTTTCTGAAACTGAAAACAAATTACCCTGAAACACCTGAGATTTCTATAAAGATCCGGGTCAAAATCAGGCCCATCAAGGCCCCGCTGCCAAGGCCGGCCCCTCCTGTGGTACCTCCAAAGGCAAAGGATAGTAATAATATATGAGAGAGCCGCAAACCAGGGTGGTCGAGATATTTGTGGATGGGGCGTGCCGTGGAAACCCCGGACCCGGGGGATACGGGATCATCTTACGCTACCAAGGGAAAACCAAGGAAATCTCTGGGTGCCACCCCAAGACCACAAACAACCGGATGGAGCTTACCGCTGTGATAAAGGCCCTTGAATCTTTGAGGCGCCCTTCAAGGGTCAAGTTGTTTACCGACTCTAACTATGTGGTAAAAGGGATGACAGAATGGCTCCCTGGCTGGATCCAGAGGGGATGGCAGAACAGCAAAAAAAAGGCCGTGTTAAACCGCGATCTTTGGGAGAAGCTGGCCGCCTTAGCAAAGAAACACCGTGTAGAGTGGATATGGGTAAGGGGGCATGCAGGACACCCAGAAAATGAGAGGTGTGACAAGTTGGCAAGGCAAGCCATCCGCAATTGCATATAAGAGAGAGGGCGAGGAAAAAGATGGACAATGAATGGGAAAGGGTTTTGGGGAAATTCACTTACGGAATCTATGTGTTGACTACGGCTCACAGGGAAGAATTTAACGGGATGATAGCCTCCTGGGTCTCCCAGATATCATATGATCCACCCCTGGTATTGGTGGCGGTTCATCCCAATCGTTATTCCCATAAGATGATCCTTGAAAGCGGGAGGTTTGCGCTCAACATTGTGCCAAGAGACTGTTCTGACTGGATGGGCCGGTTCAAGGGGCCTGAGCCGTCCCTGAAATTCCAAGGTCTCTCCTGGAAAAGGGGTGAAAATGGATGTCCCATCCTGGAAGACTCTATTGGTTTTTTGGAGTGCGAGCTGGTGAAACACTACTCGCCTGGAAACCACAGCCTTTTTATCGGAAGGATAACCAGAGGGGGACTGTTCAGGGACGATTCTCCCCTAACTACCATTGACTATCAAGGCGCTTACCTGGGAAAATGCTAGGGACCTCGTGGTGAAGGGCTGTCCATCCCAAAATTGCTCTTGACCTTTCTTGGAGGTGTAAATATAATTTTCAAAAAGGTGCCGAGATAGCTCAGTCGGTAGAGCAGGGGACTGAAAATCCCCGTGTCCGCAGTTCGATTCTGCGTCTCGGCACCATCAGAAAAACAAAGAGGGCTGAAACTCTTTTCAGCCCTCTTTTTGTGTATGGCAAATTATTTGCATATTACACAGATGACGAGCTTATAGTGAGGAGGAAACACTGATGAAACGCTCCTGTTGGGGATGCAAACATCACTACACTTCCGTTGAAAGGGTGAGGGACGGAATATATATAATTTCCCACTGCAGCAAATTTGACCAGCAGCGCAACGAAGAGCCAGAAGAATTGGAGCCAGGCTGCTTTGAGGTGACGCCCCCTGCCCCAGGCGGTGCATAGCGGGTGTGGGAAGGCGAAAGGAGTGAGTCCATGAAATCTGTGATCAAGACCGCGGGTTTTATATCCGCCCTTTTGTTCATCTTTACGGTTAATACAAGTAACGTATCAGGAGCTGAGAAAATTGCCCCCTCGGCCCGAAAAGAGATCAGCGTTACCATATACAACAAAGGAAGCGCCCTCATCAGGGAGGTAAGAGAGGTTAGCATCAAGGTGGAGGATAAGCCATTTGAGTTAATCTATGAAGGGGTGCCCTCAACCATTGTCCCTACCTCCCTTCAAGTTACTTCCACCTCGGCTGGTTTCAGGATTTTGGATCAAAACTATGAATACGACCTCATAAATACCAAGAATCTGCTTGACAAATACGTTGGAGAAGAGCTCGTGGTGGGGATTCCTGACCCTGAGGGAAAGGATAGGATCCTTATGAAGACCGCCCTGCTCATATCAAACAATGACAGGCCCATCTTCAGAATAGATGATAAGATTTATATCGGTTCTTACTCGGCCTTGTTTCTGGCCGAGATTCCAGGAAATCTCCGCCCCCGCCCTGCCCTTGTATGGCTTGTGAGAAACACATTGGATCAAGACCAACAGATAGAGGTCTCATATCTTGCCCAAGGCCTCACCTGGAAGGCAGACTATGTGCTCAAGATCTCAGGGGACGACAGATCAGCCAGTCTTGCAGGATGGGTGACATTGAAAAATCACAGTGGCATGGCCTTTAATGATGCAGGACTCAAGCTGGTGGCAGGCGACATCCACAGGGTTATGGCCAGGCGTAGGTTTCCCACCCGTACCGCCCTGCGCCTGGAAAAGGCTGTGACGCAAGAGGAGATGATCCGGGAGGAAAGTTTCTTTGAGTATCATCTCTACACGGTTCCCAGGAAGATAAGCATCAAGAACAACCAGACAAAACAGATCGCTCTTATCCAGACTCCTCCCTTTTTCATCACAAAGATCCTGAAGGTAAAGAACCACAATCCCTTTCTCTACCAAGGCCCTTGGAGCGGGCCTTCCACCAAAGAACACCCCAGAGTGATCCTGGAGTTTGCAAACTCCAAGAAAAACAGGCTTGGCCTGCCTCTTCCAAAAGGCATTGTCCGGGCTTACAAGGCTTCCTCAGACGGTTCTTTATTGCTCATTGGAGAAGACAGTATCCAACACACACCCGAGGGGGAGAAAGTAAGCCTCCATATGGGATCTGCCTTTGATGTAACGGTTGAACGGAAACAGACGGATTTTGCTAAGCTTGCAAAGGGACTCTATGAAAGCGCTTGGGAAATAGAGATACGGAATGCAAAATCTGCAAAAGCAAATGTGGTCCTAGAAGAATTTATTCCAGGCATAGAGTGGACTCTCATCTCTAATCCCCAGGGATTCAAAAAGATAGCCTCAAATTGGATCAGCCTGAAGGTATCGGTGCCGGCCAAAGGCAAAAAAGTAATAAAATACAGGGTGCGGGTGGAGTATTAGTATTTATCTAGCTGGTCCTTCGAAGGAATCCCTTCAAGTATTGGGCGGTGTGGGAGGATTTTATCTGGACCAACTCTTGGGGTGTGCCTTGGAAGAGCAGCTTTCCTCCCTGGTCACCACCTTCTGGGCCCAGATCGATGATCCAGTCGGCCTCCTTTATGACTTCAAGGTTATGCTCTATTACGAGGATGGTGTTGCCCCTCTCAATGAGGCGGTGGAATAGTTTTAATAAATTCTTGGTATCTGCCAGGTGAAGACCTGTTGTAGGCTCATCAAGGATATAAAGCACTCCGCCTCTTGAATCCCTTACAAAGGCCTTGGCAAGTTTTATCCTTTGGGCCTCCCCGCCAGATAGAGTGGGGCTTGGCTGCCCTAGGGTCAAGTAGCCTAGCCCCAGGTCCTCAATAACTTTTAATGCCCTTGAAAGGCGCGGCACAGAGGAGAAAAACTCTGCTGCCTCTCCAAAGCTCATCTCCAGGATCTCCGAAATGCTTTTGCCCTTGTACCTGATCTCTAGGGTATCTGCATTGTACCTGGCCCCTGCGCAACTATCGCAAGTTACAAAGACCTGAGGGAGGAATTTCATCTCCACCTTTAAGAGGCCTTGGCCCTTACAGGCCTCACACCGTCCGCCTTCCACATTGAACGAGAAGCGGGCGGGTCCCCATCCCCTTGCCCGCGCCTCTGGGAGCCCCGCCATCAAGTCCCTGATCTGCCCCATTACGCCTATGTATGTGGCAGGAGTTGATCTAGGAGTCCTTCCAATCGGGGAGTGATCAACAACTACGGCCCTCTGGATTAGAGTGCTCCCCTCAATAGCCGCACAGTCATTCCGCCTGGCCTTTGGGGTGGAGGTCTTCTCTTCGAGATTTCGAAACAGCACATCCATGACCAGGGTGGACT
>JAMOVZ010000469.1 GCA_027061865.1 Desulfobacterales bacterium | reverse complement strand
TGCAATCTCAGCTTGGAGAGCTGAGGCTCCCGGAAGAGAACATACATATCGGGCCTAGTGATTGGGTGGCTTGGCAGAAGGACAACAAGATCTGTTTTATAAGGATGGAAGGAAAGCTGTTTGGTGACATACCCATGAATCTGGAACTGAGGCTCTCGGTTGAAGACTCACCCAATTCCGGAGGCGTGGTCATAGATGCCATCCGATGCTGCAAGCTTGCCATTGACAGGGGCAAGGGCGGCATACTTTATTCCCCTTCCGCCTATTTTATGAAACATCCTCCCAAGCAATACACCGACGAGGAGGCCCATCGAATGACCGAGGAATTCATTCAAGGCCTAAGAGAGGCCTAATTGTAAACGATGAGGTGTCTCATATTGGCTGCCGGAAAAGGCAGCAGGCTTTCAAGCAAGGGGCAGCCAAAGCCCCTTGTTTCATTTTTGGGCCTCCCATTGGTGGAAAGGGCGATACTTACTGCCAAATCTTGTGGAGTTCAAGAGTTCTATGTGGTTACAGGGTTTGAAGGCGGAAAGGTAAGGAAGTTTTTGGCAAGCCTCCAGGAAAAGCACGGGATTTCCATCACAAACATCATAAATGATGAATGGGACAAGGAAAATGGAGTTTCGGTCCTAAAGGCAAAGGGCAAAATCTCAACCCCATTCCTGCTGATGATGTGTGATCACGTGGTTTCTCCATCCATGGTGGGAAAGATACTGAAGGCGCCCTTGGAGGAGCAAGGCGTGAACCTGGGTGTGGACTTCCAGCTCAGGAGCAAACCTCCGGAACTCCTAAATGAGGCCACTAAAGTGGAGGTAAGAAAGGGCCTGGTGGTTAACATAGGAAAAGGACTTAAGACATATCACGGCCTTGATACAGGACTGTTCCTGTGTTCCTGGTCAATTTTTGATGCCTTGGAAGAAGCGGCCCGCCGGGGTGATACCACTTTGAGCGGTGGTATAAGGGTATTGGCCTCAGAGGGAAAAGTAAAAGCAGTGGACATGGGAGAGGCCCTTTGGTTCGATATCGATGATGACGCCTCTTTTAAAAAGGCGGAAAAGGCCTTCTTGGCATCTCTAAAAAAGGATACCGATGGCCCCATATCCAGATATATCAACCGGCCCATATCCACGAGGATCACGAAGAGGCTGGTTGAGAGAGACATCTCACCTAACTTTCTAACCATGGTCTCTTTTTATTTGTGTCTCATAGGGGCCATTTGCTTGGCGCTAAAGCCTTATCCCCTGCTCCTGTTGGGAGGGATATTAGCTCAAGCCGCCTCCATCTTGGATGGCTGTGATGGAGAAGTGGCCAGGTTGAAGTTTCAAGGATCTGCTTTTGGTGCATGGTTTGATGCCGTAGTTGACAGATATGCAGACGCCCTGATCATCACAGGCCTTTCCTTTCATTGTCTTTGGTTCCATCCTGCATGGGCCGCACTTGTGGTGGGAGCAATGGCCTTATCAGGCTCTCTCATTAACAGCTATACTGCTGACAAATACGACCGTTTTATGGTGAAAAGGCTCAAGGGCGGAGGCAGGTACTTTAGGATTGGCCGGGACATCAGGATGTTTACAGTGTTCTTAGGGGCCATCTTTAACCTCCCCATGTTTACTCTGGGGGCAATTGCCGTTGGGATGAACCTGGAAAACATAAGAAGGGTATGGATCCTCTACAAGAATCAGGATGAGATAACTTGAGTGACAAGAATGCCATGCTTTGCGCAGAAAAGAGGATACTGGAGATAATAGATTCCTCTGGTGTGCCTGAAGATCCAATGCATGCCAGAAATACTGCCCAATGGGTGGAAAGGCTTGGAGGAAAGGACCCGCTTTTACGGGTGGCCGCCCTCGGCCATGACATAGAGCGGGCGATTGAAAGGGAAAAAGTCAGAAGGGACAAATTCCCTTCCTTTGATGCGTTCAAGGAGGCACATGCCAGAAATAGCGCCAGGATCCTGCAAGCCATCCTGGAAGAGTGTGGTTTCGAGAAGGATGAGATAGAAAAAGTTTGCTCATGGGTGGCCATGCACGAAAAGGGGGGCGTGCCTGAGGCGGACCTGCTTAAGAATGCTGATGCCCTCTCCTTTTTGGAGACGAATCTCCCTCTCTATAAACTCAGGCACTCTGAAAAGGAAGTGGAAGAGAGGGTGTTGTGGGGCCTTAAGAGGCTCAGCCCTTCCCTGATACGCTTGGTCAGTGATATGAAATACCAGGACCCGCAATTAGAGAATATGCTAACATGCCTGATAGAAAGAGAGCTCAGGCCTCCTGCCTGATATACATAGACAAAGAAGGAAGGTGATAATATGAGAGTAGGCTTTATTTCAACTTATCCTCCAACCGAGTGCGGGATCGCCACATATACCCAGTTTCTCACAGAAGCATTAAGAAAGAAGGCCACCGATGTATACATCGTTTGCCACATCGGGGGGAGTGGTCAGCAGGTATTTCCAGCCTTTGATTACGAAGACGGGGATTTGGCAGAGAAGGCATATTCCACCATGGTTCGGTTTACCCCTGATGTGGTGCATGTTCAGCATGAATACGGCCTCTTTGGAAAACATTACGGGGTCTCTGTGGTGCCCCTTTTAATACAATTTCGGATGCTGGGCATCCCTGTGGTTACAACTCTTCACACCGTGTACCAAGAGATTGACTCTGCCCATGCAATACTTTTAGAGTCCATAGTGCTGAATTCCGACCGAGTGATAATCCACGAGGAATATCAGCGAAAGACCCTTGAAACCAGCCTGCCAGCGAGCCTCAGGAATAAGATCCATGTCATTCCCCATGGGGCAAGGGAGGTGGAGATATTGCCCGATGCCCGCAAGGAGTTGGGGCTTCCGGAAGACAAAAAGATCATCCTGATAATCGGTTACATCAGGCCCTCTAAGAATTTTGAACTGGTGATTGATATATTTCCAAAGGTCCTTGAACGGTTTCCAGACGCGGTCCTGGTGATGGCCGGAAAGATCCGCGGCCAAGAATATGTGGACTACAGGAACTTTTTGTACCAAAAGATCGCCCGCTCTCCCGCCAGGGACAACATTATCATAATAAGAGGCCAGCTGCCCCAGGATGTATTTGATAAATTGCTGTGCGCTTCAGATGTGGTGGTGCTTCCCTATAAAATATCTTCCCAAAGCGGGATCCTTGCCCACTGCCTCTCCTTTGGCCGGCCCGTCGTGGCAAGTAACAGCCAAGCACTTTTGGACACCGTGGCAAAGACCAAGGCCGGCCTTGTCTGTGACGGAGAAGAGGATTTTGTTGACAATATCGTTCGTATTTTATCTAATCCCGACTTTGCCCGCACCCTTTCTGAGAATGGAAGGAGGTATGTAAAGGAGCACATTTCGTGGTCCATAGTGGCGGACAAACATCTGGCACTTTACAGGGAAATTACTGATATACCCAACGTCCAGGCGAAGATCATAACTACCGCTTGATGGAGTGAGGGAGAGACGGCGCCATGAAAGTGAACCTTCACCCCTTTACCCGTTATGAAGGGAACCCCATACTCGAACGAGACCACATCCCCTATCCTTGTAACACGGTCTTCAATGCTGCCGCGTGCAAGTTCAACGGCCAGTACCTGCTCTTGCTCCGGGTGGAGGATCTCCGCGGCCACAGCCACTTGACCATTGCCCGCTCTGATGATGGATATAATTTCAAGGTTGACGAGGAGCCGTGGATTTTGCCCTCCCGGGATCCCCAATACGAGATATATGAGTGTTACGGGGTTGAGGACCCCCGTATCACTCAATTGGATGATACCTATTTCATTACCTATACCGCCTATGGTCCTCATGGTCCAAGGGCCGGAATAGGAATGACAAAAGACTTTGTGGAGTTTCAAAGGATAGGGCTCATCACTGCCCCTGACAACAAAGACGCAGTGCTGTTTCCCGAGAAGATCAATGGAGAATTTGCATTGCTGGACAGGCCAGGAGGTATGGGCGGCACTAAGGGGGCCATATGGATCAATTATTCCCCCGACTTGGTTCATTGGGGAAGGGCCCAAATCATACTTGGGCCTGAGCCGGGATGGGGGCCATCCAAGCTGGGAATGTGTAATCCGCCCATTAAGACTGATAAGGGCTGGCTTGCCCTATACCATGGCGTTCGGGAGACGGGAGGAGGGAGGCTTTACAGAGTTGGTGCTATGCTGTTGGATCTAGAAAATCCAGAAAAAGTGATAGGTTATACTCCCCATTTCATCTTCGGGCCAGAATATTTATATGAGAGGACAGGCGATGTGCCAAATGTGGTATTTCCCTGCGGGGGGATTGTGGAGCCAGACAATAGGCTCAAGCTCTACTACGGGGCTGCTGATACCTGTATTGCAGTGGCGGAGGCCAATCTGGACGATCTTGTAACCCTATGTCTTAACAGTAAGCACGAAATTCCTGGGACCATCTGAATTCCACACCATGTCACCTCACCGCCCCATATTCTGGCAAATTGAGCATTTATGGATCTTCTACTTAGTGGCCGTGGGCGCCCTTTTTGTCTTTAGTGTCGGACTGTGGGCCCACTACAGGGTCTGGAAAAGGGCCTCCAAAGATCTGAGGGCTGGATTGTGGGCTGGCCCGATGAAGAGGATGCTGCTCGATGCCTTTTTGGGGGTCCGGATATTTAAGGGTGATGCCGCTGCAGGGGCAATGCACTTCCTGATCTTTTGGGGCTTTTTTCTGCTGTTTTGTGGCACCATTGCCCTCTCTTTCCATCACTACGGCCTTTCTTTTCTCACCGGAAAGGCATACCTGGTCTTTTCCTTCACAATGGATGTGGCCGGCCTCATGCTCGTCTCAGGGCTGCTCTGGGCCCTTTGGAGGAGGTATGGGGCAAGGGTTCCAAGGCTTGAGAGGCGAACCGAAGACCTCCTGGTCTTGGTGTGGCTCGTTTTGGCGGCGGTTTCAGGCTATATGCT